>JBFWTA010000230.1:0-4197 GCA_050248075.1 Bdellovibrionales bacterium
GCCTGACGATTGAAGCGCAAATTTATGTATTAGCACAAAATCGAACATAAATGAGCCTTCTGTTTCTCCTTGTATTCCAGCCCTATCGGCAGCACATAGCGCCAAAATTGGATAAAACTGCATGTTTCCTCAGCACAACGTTAAGGCCTCTGGCCTAAACTGGATACATATTTCAATTCATTTTTTTAGGGGAATCGCGGACGCCTGCGGGACGTCACGCGGGATCGGCTTTCCGATGCTGACCTATATCAAAATGAACAATTACATCTGCAAACACAAGATGCTGTTTGCGGCAATTTATGTGCTGGCGCCCATGCTTCTGGCGTGGGTGGGCTACATGTATTCGGAAGTCGACCGCAGCCGCGCCTACCGTGAGCGCATGTCGCTTTATAATCCCTCGACCAATACGGTTCTTTACCATTTGCCGCGCGTATCGCTATCCATGTCGATGTCCGGCACCGCCAGATCCGGCACGATGAAGCTCGATCTCGGACTTGAAGTCAGCAAAGGCGAAGTTCAGCGCGTCATCGACTTTGAACCGCGCATCGTCGAAAAAATCATCATGTACATGCACAAGCAAAACCTGGCCGAATTGCAGCAGCCCTGGGGTGAACGGGAATTCCGCGAACGTCTTACGCGCGAAATCAGCACAGGCGCCGATCCCGTCAAGGTCGCCAGTATCGTCGTGAACCGGATGGTATTTCAATAGCCGCTAGCGGCCCTTTGTCCGTTCCACCGAATTGATCGTGGCACTCGCACGAAGCGCGGCGATGATATGCGTGAGGTGCTTGACGTCGCGCACTTCCACATCCACCAGCACGTCAAAAAACTCCGGCGTGCGGTTGGTGATCTTGAGATTGGTGATATTGCCGCTGTTCTTGCCGATAATAGTGGTCAGCGCGCCGAAACTGTTCGGCAGATTGACCAGAACGACATTGAGCCTTCCAACCAGCCCGGCATCCTCCTTGCCGTGCCCGTCGTCCCAGCCGACATCGATCCAGCGTTCCGGGGTATGGGCGAAGCTTTCCAGCGTTTCGCAATCCTGCGTGTGGATCGTAACGCCCTTTCCCGTGGTGACGATGCCGACAATGGCATCGCCCGGCAAGGGGTGGCAGCAGCGCGCGTAGTGCACCGCCATGCCGGGAATGAGGCCCTTAAGCGTAAGCGGCGCCGAATGACCGGTTTTGGCTTTCGGCTTGGCCTGAGGGGGCTTCTCGGCAATTTTCTCGGGCTGCCTTTCGGGCTGGCGGGAACGATGCTCCGGAAACGCCGCGTGCAGCACGTCGCGCATCGGCTGCAACGAGGCGCCGATATTGGCATAGAGGTCTTCCAGCGACGCGCTCTGGAAATTCTTGGCGACGGAATCAAAGGCCTTTTCGCTGAAATCCACGCCTTCCTGCTTGCACAGCTTTTCCAGCATCGACTGGCCGAGCGATACGTATTCGGCACGCTGCTGGCCGCGAATGAATTTGCGAATTCGCGCGCGGGCCTTGCCGCTCACGACAAAGCGTTCCCAGGCCGGCGAAGGCATATTGCCCTTCTGGGTAATTATCTCGACCTGGTCGCCGTTATGCAGAACCGTGCGCAGCGGCACCATGCGGCCGTTCACCTTGGCGCCGACGCAGGTATCGCCGACGCCGCTATGCACCGCATAGGCGAAATCCACCGGCGTCGCGCCGCGCGGCAACGCAATCAGATCGCCTTTGGGTGAAAAGCAAAAAACCTGATCCTGAAACAGTTCGAGACGGGTGTGTTCGAGGAATTCTTCGGGCTTCTGCGCATGTTCGACGATATCGAGAAGCTCGCGCAACCAGCGGTATTGCAGGCCGTCGGTACGGCCTTCGCCTTCCTTGTAGGCCCAATGCGCGGCAACACCGAGTTCGGCGACTTCGTGCATGCCGACGGTACGGATCTGGATTTCGATGCGTTGGCGTTCGGGACCGATGATGCCGGTATGCAGGCTTTGATACTGGTTGGGCTTGGGAGTCGAGATGTAATCCTTGAACCGGCCGGGAACGACATGATAGCGGCTGTGGATCACGCCCAGCGCCTGATAACATTGCTCGACATTCTCCACGAGAATGCGGAACGCCATGATATCGGACAATTGCTCGAACGCGACGTTCTTTCGCTGCATCTTGCGCCAGATGGAGTATGGCGCCTTCTCGCGCCCGGCGACCAGCGCCTTGATGCCCGCCTGACCCAGGACGGTCTGAAGTTCGTTCAGCACCTTGCTGACGATATCGCCGCCCGCGCTGCGCAGATAATTTAAACGCGCGATGATGCTGTCGCGCGCATCGGGATTTAATTCGGCAAAGGCTAGGTCTTCCAGCTCGTCCTGCATTTTTTCGATGCCGATGCGCTCGGCCAGCGGCGCGTAGATTTCCAGGGTTTCGCGCGCGATGCGGCGGCGCTTGTCGGGATCCTTGAGATGATGAAGCGTCCGCATGTTATGCAGACGGTCGGCCAGCTTGATGAGAAGGACGCGGATATCCTCCGACATAGCCAGCACGAGCTTGCGAAAATTTTCGGCTTGCTTGGCCTGGTCATTCTGGAATTCGATACGCGACAGCTTGGTGACGCCGTCGACCAGCCGCGCGACGCTGGGGCCGAATTGTTTCTGAATGTCGCCGAGCGACGCCAGCGTATCTTCCACCGTGTCGTGCAGCAGCGCGGTGGCGATGGTCGTGCTGTCCATCTTCATGTCGGTGAGGATGCCGGCGACTTCCAGCGGATGGGAAAAATAGGGATCGCCCGAAGCGCGGGTCTGCGCGCCATGCGCCTGCATCGAAAACACATAGGCGCGGTTCAGCAGGTCTTCATTCACGTTCGGGTCGTAGGCGCGCACGCGCTCCACCAGCTCGTACTGGCGCATGAGACGCGCAGGTTTTGGTTCTTTCATTCCTTCCATGCCGGACCCGCTAAAGGAGGCCGTACCGATATGCCCCAAGAATACCAAGGAATCGTAAAGGGCGGAAACTTATTGCAAAACAGCCGAATGCAACGGCCGAAAAATAAACTTTCCGTCATGCCCGCGAAAGCGGGCATCCATCTCCTGAGAATGCCGTCACATTCAAAATTTGAAAACCGCTGGAGGCGGAAGGGCGGGTGATGGATCCCCGCTTTCGCGGGGATGACAATCGTTCTGATGCTTTCTTGTCCCGACTATTCCTTGGTATCCGCGTCTTCGAAGGCGCTTTGGCCGAGGCCTTCCTTGGCCATTTCGCCGTCGATGGCGTTTTCATCGCCTTCTTCGGCTTCTTCTTCAAATTCTTCCTCGGCATCGTCGGCATCGTCGGCGGCGCCGATCCAGTTCTGCTGTTCGCCGGCCATCAGTTCGACGACTTCTTCTTCCGGCTGATCCGGCTCGATGCGTTTCTGCAGGCCCTTGATAAGCGATTCCTGCAGGCCGCCGAGATCGAGTTTTTCGCCGGCGATTTCGCGCAGGGCAACGACCGGATTTTTATCGCGGTCGCGTTCGAGCTTGAGCTCGGCGCCCGAAGCCAGCGCACGCGCGCGATGCGCGGACAACATCACGAGCTCGAAACGATTCGGAATCTGAAGGATGCAATCTTCGACTGTAACGCGCGCCATGACGGTTTCCCTTTTCGGTGTTAATGATGAATTTGTCCGCTGACGAACGGCTACCTAAAACAGCGAGCAAATTACCCTATAAAAAATGAACTAACCAACGCCGCATACTACAAATTTTGGCAAGCCAATGTAAAGCGTTGAAATTTGAGTCAGCTAGGCCTTGCAACACAAGGCCGCAGAGCGGTTTTTGCAAAATAATAACTTGTAAAAAATCGGCATTTAGCGTACGCCAAATGCATCGGATTCGGCGTGTTAATAATTTGGTGTTGCCATCTTTTGGCAGGCTGATATAAGCCACACCACTTGAGGGCAAAAAACAAATCAACCACGGTTCTCAAGTTTCACATCTTTTAGGGGTTCAAAATGATTTTTTATAAGGAAGAGCGCTGCGCGATGTTTATTGACGGCGCCAACCTGTACGCAGCCGCACGTGGATTGGGTTTCGATATCGATTACAAGCGCCTTCTGGAAGTTTTCGCCGGCCGCGGCCGCCTCATTCGCGCCTTCTATTATACGGCCCTGATCGAAAACGAGGAATATTCGCCGATTCGCCCGCTGGTCGACTGGCTCGACTACAACGGCTATACGATGGTAACCAAGCCG
>JBFWTA010000231.1:0-4176 GCA_050248075.1 Bdellovibrionales bacterium
CTTCACAATGATAATCCGGTCGAAGTCGTTTCATGCTATCGTTCGCCGAAAACCAATATGATTCTCGCCAGCGCCACCGACGGTGTCGCCAAGCGCAGCTATCATACGCGCGGCATGGCCATCGATATCCGCATGCACGGCTCTTCCCTGCCGAAAATCCATAAGGCCGCCTTTGCCATGCGGCGCGGGGGCGTGGGCTATTATCCCGATTCCCAATTCGTTCATATCGATGTGGGGCCGGTCCGGCGCTGGTAGCGGCTAGGGAGCTGTCCGCGCGGCGCGTGCCGCCTGCAGCTTTTTGAAATCGTCGCCAGCATGATGCGACGACCGCGTGAGCGGCGAGCTCGATACCAGCAAAAACCCCTTGGCCCGTGCCAGCGTGGCGTAACTTTCGAATTCCTCCGGTGTCACGAAACGGTCGACGCCCGCATGTTTCGGGGTTGGCTGCAGATACTGGCCGATGGTCAGAAAATCGACATGTGCGGCGCGAAGATCGTCCATAACCTGCCCGACTTCTTCTTTCGTCTCGCCCAGCCCGACCATAAGACCGGATTTTGTGAAGATGGCAGGATCCAGTTTCTTGGCGCGCTCGAGTAGGCTGAGTGACGTAAAATAACGCGCGCCGGGCCGGATGGCCGGATACAGCCGCGGCACGGTTTCCAGGTTGTGGTTGAACACATCCGGCCGCGCCGTCACGACCTTTTCCAGCGCGCCGGGCTTTTTCATGAAATCGGGCGTGAGCACTTCCACCGTGCATCCCGGCGATGTCTCGCGCAGGCGCGTGATTACTCGCGCGAAGTGTCCGGCTCCCCCGTCATCCAGATCGTCGCGGTCGACGGATGTAATGACAACATGATGCAGTCCGAGCTTGCCTACCGCGTCGGCAAGACGGTCCGGCTCATGCGGGTCCAGCTGATCCGGGCGTCCTGTGGCCACGTTGCAGAAGGCGCAGGCCCGCGTGCAGACCGCCCCCAGAATCATGAAGGTGGCGTGTTTCTGTTTCCAGCATTCGCCGATATTGGGGCACGAGGCTTCCTCGCACACCGTGTTAAGCTTGAGGCCGCGCATGAGCTCGCGCGTTTCGTGATATTCGCGGCTGACTGGCGCCTTCACCCTGATCCAGTCGGGCTTGCGCGGCGACGGGTTGTCGGGGCGGTGCATCTTCTCGGGATGCCGGGGTTTGGGGGGAAGGTTGCCGTCCATACGATCTATTATATCATATATGGATGGCCCGCCCATAAGCGTCCAGCACAGCCTCGTGCATGGTTTCCGAAATGGTCGGATGCGGGAATATGGTGTTCATCAGTTCCTGTTCGGTGGTTTCCAGCGTTCGGGCGACGACATAGCCCTGAATAAGCTCGGTAACCTCGGGCCCGACCATATGGGCGCCCAATAATTCTCCCGTCTTGGCGTCGAATATGGTTTTCACGAGGCCTTCCGGTTCGCCCAGGGCAATCGCCTTGCCGTTGCCGATAAAAGGGAAACGTCCGACCCGCACTTCGCGCCCGGCGGATTTGGCAGCGGCTTCCGTAAGGCCGACGCTGGCGATCTGGGGCGTGCAATAGGTGCAGCCCGGAATATTGGCGGTGTTAAGGGGATGCACGCCTTTGACGCCCGCGATGCGCTCGACGCACAGCACGCCCTCATGGCTCGCCTTATGCGCCAGCCAGGGTGGTCCGGCCACATCGCCGATGGCATAGACGCCGGGCTCGTCAGTGGCGCACCATTGATCGATCTTGATATGGCCCTTTTCGGTTTTAACCTTTGTGTTTTCGAGCCCCATATTTTCGATGTTGCCGGTGATGCCGATTGCCAGGATCACGCGGTCGAACTTGCTTTGCGTGGTTTGTCCGTTTTGCTCGATGGTGGCCGTCACATTGTCGTGCGTCTTGTCGAGCCGCTTTACCGTGGCGCCGGTCAGAATCTTCATGCCCTGCTTTTCGAAGGCCTTGCGGGCAAAGGCCGAGATTTCGGCGTCTTCCACCGGCAGGATGCGGTCCATGACCTCGACGACGGTCACGTCGGCGCCGAGCGCACGGTAGAAGCTGGCGAATTCGATGCCGATGGCGCCAGAGCCGATAACGAGAAGAGATTTCGGCATTGCTTTCGGCACCATGGCTTCCTTGTAGGTCCAGACGACCTTGCCGTCGGGTTCCAGCCCGGGCAGGCTGCGCGCGCGGGCGCCCGTGGCGATGATGATGTTTTTGGCGGAAAATTCCGACTTCTTTCCGTCCTTGAGCACTTCGATCCTGCCGCCGCCCAGCAGCGTGGCCGATCCGTTCACCACCGTGATCTTGTTCTTTTTCATAAGATAGCCGACGCCCGCCGACAGCTGGCCCGCTACCTTGCGCGAACGCTCGACGATTTTCTTGATGTCGAAGCTGAAATATTTGATGGCGAAGCCGAAGGCATCGGCGTGTTTGAGGATCGTCGCCACTTCCGCCGAACGCAGCAGCGCCTTGGTCGGAATGCATCCCCAGTTGAGGCAGATGCCGCCGAGATGCTCGCGCTCGACCAGCGTCACTTTCATGCCGAGCTGCGCCGCGCGGATCGCGGCGACATAGCCGCCGGGCCCGCCGCCGATAACGATGAGATCGATAGGTTGCGACATCATTCAAACCTTTTGCTTTATCTGCCGAACTACCCATATTTTCTTGAGCGCCGGCAACGACAGCGTCGATAAAAAATACCCCATGACTGGCACCAGGGCGTGCTTCCAGATGCCGTCATGTCCCAAGATATTTAGCAGCACCACACCGCATCCGTAAATGACAAGGGCGACGGCGCCTCGGCGGGTCCAGCTGACTTCCCAAGCTTTGTCGTACTCGACGCGCCGGTTGCGCTCCTCGATGGTCGTTACCCGTTCTTCGAGCTGCGGCATCACACGACCAGCGTATAGGGATTCTCGATAATCGGCTTGAAGGCCGCCAGGAATTCCGCGCCGACCGCACCGTCCACCGACCGGTGATCGACCGACAGCGTGCAGGTCATCACGGTGGCGATTGCCAGCTGGCCGTTCTTGACGACGGCCCGTGGCTCGCCCGCGCCGACCGCCAGTATGCAGGATTGCGGCGGGTTAATGATCGCTGCGAATTCCTTGATACCGTACATGCCGAGATTCGAGATGGTGAATCCGCCGCCCTGGAATTCCTCCGGCTTCAGTTTTCCTTCACGCGCGCGCGCGCCGAGATCCTTCATCTCGGCCGAAATTTGCGACAGCGATTTCGTATCGGTGCGCTTGATGATGGGGGTGACGAGGCCGTTCGGCGTGGCGACCGCCACCGAAACATCGATGTTTTCGTAAACCAGAATGGCGTCGTCGGTCCAGGACGCGTTGGCCGCCGGAACTTTCTTGAGCGCCAGTGCGACCGCGCGAATGATGCAGTCATTGACGGAAATCTTGGCGCCGGTGTCTTCGTTGATGTTCTTGCGCAGCGCCAGCAACGCATCGATCTCGCAATCGACCGTCAGGTAGAAATGCGGCACCAGCTGCTTCGATTCCGTAAGCCGGCGGGCGATGACCTTGCGCACCGTGCTGTTGGGCTGCGCCGTATAGGCCATGCTGAGCTTGCCGGCGTAATCGCGTGCGTCGATGCCTTGCGGCAAGGGGGCCGGTGCGGTCGGTGCGGCCTGCGCCACGGCCGGCGCCGCCGGCTTGCCGCCCGCTTTGGCATTCTGCACATCGGCGCGCACGATACGGCCATTGGGTCCGCTGCCTGTAATGGCGCCGAGATCGATACCGGCCTGTTCGGCCATGCGTTTCGCCAGCGGGCTCGCGAAGACCCGGCCATTTCTATTCGGCGCAGCCGCAGGAACCGTCTGCGGCTGCTGCAGCATCGAGGAAACCGTGGCGCGCACTTCGGCCAGGGCCGCCTTGTCGGCAGGAACGGAAGGGGCCGCCGTTGCGCCGCCGTTTTTCTTTCCCAGCGCCGCCAAGGCGTCGGCGGCAGAAAGATTGTCTTCATCCTCGCCGATCAGCACGGCAATCGGCGTATTGACCTTGATGCCCTGCGAACCGGCCGGAACGATAATCTTGACCAGCCTGCCTTCGTCCACCGCCTCCACTTCCATCGTCGCCTTGTCGGTCTCGATTTCGGCCAGAACCTGACCGGCCTTTACCGTGTCGCCTTCTTTCTTAAGCCAGCGGGCGAGGTTGCCTTCCGTCATCGTCGGCGA
>JBFWTA010000232.1:0-4171 GCA_050248075.1 Bdellovibrionales bacterium
TGCGTATCATGAAAATGTCCTAAATTATTGAATAATATAAATATAGACTCGTGATGATACAGAGGCGTGGTTTCGTCTTTCTTAATTTTTCCGCGGCATTTCGTGCCGGGCGGCGAATTATTAACAATATGAAAAGCCCGTAAAAAGTAAGATCGCCATTCCAGTCGATTTTTTCAAGGTATGCGCATGTACCGATACTCGCTGGCCGTCCTTATCGCCTTGTGCGGGGCTTTGCAATGCGCCGAAACATGGGCACAGGCGATCAGCATCACGCCAAGCCAATGCACGCTTACGGTCGGATCGGCCTATCCGTGCCCCATGCCGCTGCGCGACGCGGATCTGGGGGGTACGCATAAATACTCCTCGGCCGTCAGTACGCCCGGCCCGGCGGCGGGGCCAATCGATGTGTGGGGCTATTGCCGGTATATCGACAACATCACGGTGCTGGCTGCCAATCCGGAGTCCTCGCTGGTTCCGTTCCGCAGCGCGGAGGAATGGCTGGCCTTCATCAACAACGCGCCGGCCGATACATTCGCCGTCTATCATTGCGCGCGGCCCGCGATGATTTACGTGCCGGCGGATACCAAGCCTGGCGATTTCTATTACGATCCCGCCGCGGGCAATCCGCATGCCTGCACCAATGCCACGCCACCCTTGCAGGTCTTAGTGCTGCCCTATGGAAAGCAGGGTGAAACCCTGACGCAGTCCATCGCGTTTCTTTGCCGGGAAAGCACCGGGCAGGAATGGACAAAAACCGCCACGGTAAAATTCCTCGCGCTCGACTCCGACAATCCGGCCAATAACCCGAGCTGGCGCATGGTAAATATTACATACAGCGGCGCGCCGCCGGCGCCGTAGCAAGTTCCGGCCGGGCCTCGTTGCCAGCTTGTCAGTTCACAGGCGAAGCACGCTTCATGCCTCGAATTTCAGCGCCGTCGCCATGACCACGCCCGGCAGTTTCCGGATTTCCGCCAGCACCGCTTCCGTGATGTCGTTGTCGACGGAGACGAGGCACACGGCGTTGGCGCCCGGCTTGCTGCGGCCGAGGTTGAAGTTGGCGATGTTGATTTTCGCTTCGCCGAGCCTGGTGCCGAGGCGGCCGACGAAACCCGGCTTGTCCTCGTTGCGGGTGAAGAGCATGCGGGGCGCCAGCTCGGCTTCCAGAACCACATCGTCGATGCCGACGATGCGCGGCTTGCCGCTGAATAATGTTCCGGCGATATTGATCGGACCTTTTTCGGTTTCTACCTTGATCCGCACCAGCGTGTGATAGTCCGCATTTTCGTTGCTGCGGGTTTCGCTAAGTTTGATACCGCGATCTTTGGCGATCACCGGGGCGTTCACCATGTTGATGGAATCCAGCGAGGGCCGCAGCAGGCCAAGCAGCAGCATATTCGTCAGAGGTCGGGTGTTGAGCGTCGCGGCATGGCCTTCATATTCGATGGCCACGGATTTAATGCCGCTTTGGGTAACCTGTCCGGCCAGCCCGCCCAATTGTTCCGCCAGCTTCATATAGGGCTTGAGCTTCGGCGCGTCCTCGGCGGAAACCGAAGGCATATTCAGCGCGTTGGTGATGGCGCCGGTGAGCAGGAAATCGCTCATCTGCTCGGCGATCTGCAAGGCCACGTTTTCCTGGGCTTCGGTGGTGGACGCGCCGAGATGCGGCGTGCAGACGACGTTTTCCATGCCAAACAGGATGTTCTGTTTCGCCGGTTCCTCGGCGAACACATCGATGGCCGCGCCCGCGACATGGCCGCTTTCGATGGCGGCTTTCAGGTCGGCTTCGACGATCAATCCGCCGCGCGCGCAGTTGATGATACGCACGCCCTTGCGGCATTTTGCCAGCGATCTGGCGTCGATGATGTTGCGCGTCTGGTCGGTGAGCGGCGTGTGCAACGTGATGAAATCGGCGCGGGCGAACAACTCGTCCAGTTCCACCTTTTCGATCCCGACTTCAAGCGCGCGTTCCGGCGTGAGGAACGGGTCGAAGCCGACGACCTTCATTTTAAGGCCCAGCGCGCGATCGGCGACGATGGAGCCGATATTACCGCAGCCGATGACGCCGAGCGTCTTGCCGGTCAGTTCCACGCCCATGAATTTCGACTTTTCCCACTTGCCCGCATGCGTCGAAGCGTTGGCCTGCGGCAATTGCCGCGCCAGCGCGAACATCAGGGCAATGGCATGTTCGGCCGTCGTGATGGAATTGCCGAACGGTGTGTTCATCACCACGATGCCGCGCGCCGTGGCCGCCGGCACATCGACATTGTCGACGCCGATACCGGCGCGGCCGACGACTTTGAGCTTCGTGGCCGAGGCCATAAGGTCGGCGATCACCTTGGTGGATGAACGAATGGCGAGACCATCGAAATTACCGATAATCGATTTCAATTCTTCCGGCTTTAAGCCAGTTTTTTGCTCCACTTCAACACCGCGCTGCTTGAAGATTTCCACGGCCCGGGGGGAGAGGGAGTCGGAGATGAGAACTTTCGGTTTCATTGTTGTCTCCATGGTTTTTGATGTATGTGACGAGACAAATATTTCGGGATGCAATGTCTTCCCGAACCGGTGTCTCGTAGGGGGAGCGGGGGTTAAGCGGCGGCTTTTACGTCCGCGCGGCATACCGCATACGCCCAATCGATCCAGGCCGTCAGGGCCTTGATGTCGTCGGGTTCGACCGTGGCGCCGCACCAGATGCGGAAACCGGGAGGCGCGTCGCGGTAGGCGTTGAAGTCGAAGGCGGCGCCTTCGGCTTCGATCATGCCGACGATCTTTTTGCAGAACGCGGACTGGTCGTCCTTGCTGAGCTTGGTCAACGCGGGATCGGCGAGTTTCATCGTGACGGAAAGCGGCGAGCGGGTCGCCGGATCGGCGGCAAGAAAATCAAGCCAGGGCGTCTTTTCGATCCATTGCGAGAGCGCCTGGAAATTCGCCTGGGTGCGGGCGATCATGCCTTTTTGCCCGCCATTGGCGCGCGCCCATGTCATGGCTTCCAGAACGTCCTCGACGCACATCATCGACGGGGTGTTGATGATCTCGCCCTCGAAGATGGCGCGGTTCAGCTCGCCGTCCTTCATGATGCGGAACAGCTTGGGGATCGGCCAGGTGGGCTTGTAGCTTTCGAGGCGTTCGATGGCGCGCGGCGACAAAATAAGAATACCGTGCTGCGCCTCGCCGCCCAGAACCTTTTGCCAGCTGAAGGTGATGACATCCAGCTTGTGCCACGGCATCGGCACGCCGAGCGCGGAAGATGTGGCGTCGCAGATCGTCAGGCCCTTGCGGTCGTCCTTGATCCAGTCGGCGTTCGGCACGATCACGCCGGCGGCGGTGCCGTTCCATGTGAAGATAATGTCGTGGTCGGGATTGGCTTCGTTGAGGTTGGGCAACTGGCCGTATTCGGACACGAAAGAACGGACTTCGAGCGGCTTGAGCTGCTTGGTGGCGTCCGTAACCCAATCCTTGCCGAAAGCTTCCCAGGCGAAAGCGTCGACCGGGCGGGCGCCGAGAAGATTCCAGAGGGCGCATTCGACCGCGCCGGTATCCGATCCGCCGATGATGCCGGCGATATAATCCTTGGGCAGTTCCAGCAATTCGCGGGTGCCGTCGATGGAGGCCTTGAGGCGTTCCTTGGCCAGCTTGGCGCGGTGCGATCGGCCCAGCGTATCGGTTTTCAGATTGGCGAAGGACCAGCCGGGATGTTTGGAGCAGGGGCCGCAGGAAAAGCTTGGCGAACGGGGGCGTACAGTCGGTTTCGCCGGCGCGGAAGAAGACATGGTGTAAATCCGTATTCAAATTACAGTTCGGTGGGGAACTGCACCCGGATGTGACGTTAGCGCGCAGGCAAAGCGGCTGTCAATCGGCTGCGGGGTCTTACGAATGGATATTTTATCGCGTTCAGGGGCAGGCTGGACTTGCATGAAATGGGTAATGAAAGGAAGGATCGCCATGCCAAATCTCGAAGAACGCCTCGGTGAACTGCAACGCCTTGTTAGAGTCGAACCGAAAGGCCTGAAGAAGGAAGAGAAAGAAAAATGCGCGCGCGAAGACAGGGAAATGCGCGAAAATCTGAGCGAAGCGCAGATCGACAAGACGCTTGCCGATAGTTTCCCGGCCAGCGACCCGCCTGCGACCTATTAAGGATAAACATTGAAGGCGGCGGTTTGTTTATTTTTCC
>JBFWTA010000233.1:0-4144 GCA_050248075.1 Bdellovibrionales bacterium
CGGTCCTGCAGCAAGGAGTAACTGCCGCAATTGAAGCGTTCCTTCGCCTGCCGCAGCCGGCGCTTGATGGATGCCATGGAATAGTCGCGAAAATCATAGTGATATTTTCGATAAAGCGCCTCGAGAAACAGCCTGATCTCGATATCATCCGTTTTCTCGACGACGGCATTCATCGCGGCAACCAGACGCGCACAAGCGAAAGCAGTTTTTCAATATCCAGGGGTTTTGCCATGTAATCATTTGCCCCTGCTTCCAGGCACCTTTCCTGGTCGCTGCGCATGGCTTTTGCCGTAAGCATGATAACCGGCAGTTTTTTACATTCCGGGCGCTTGCGAATTTCGCGCGTAGCGGTCAGACCGTCCATTTCCGGCATCATGACGTCCATGAGCACCAGATCGATCGCTTGTCCGGCATTGCCCATACGGGCTGCCAGAATGTCGAGCGCTTCGCGCCCATTGCGGGCAATATGCACGTTGGCGCCGCGCGGCTCCAACACATTAGTCAGAGCGTAGACATTCCGCACATCGTCTTCCACTACCAGAATATGCCGGCCTTCCAGCACGGCATCCCTGTTTCTTGCCTTTTCGAGCATGCGCTGCTGTTCGGGCGGAAGATCGGCCACCACCTGATGTAAAAACAGCGTGACCTCGTCGAGGAGACGCTCGGGAGATTTAGCCCCCTTGATGATAATGGATTTTGAGTAACGCCGCAGTTTCTGCTCTTCATCGGCCGAAAGATCCCGTCCGGTGTAAACAATTACCGGAGGAAAGGAATAGGTATCCTCGCGGCTGAGGGTTTCGAGAAGCGAGTAACCGGACGCGTCCGGCAACGACAAATCAAGCACCATGCAATCGAACGTTGTCTCCTTAAGACGTTCCAGGCATTCGCCCGCTGTACCTGCCCCCACCGTTTCCACATCACGGGAGCGTAGAAGCTTGTCCAGACTGTCACGTTGAACTGCGTCGTCTTCGACAATAAGAATACGACGCATGCTTTGGGAAAAACGCTGTTCGAGACTTTTAAGCGCCGTGACAAGCTCCTCGCGCTTGACGGGCTTAATCATATAACCGACGGCCCCCAGCGACAGCGCCGTCTGCGCGTAATCTTTGCCTGATACCACGTGAACTGGGATATGCCGGGTGCGGGCGTCGCGCTTCAACCGGTCAAGCACTGTCAGCCCCGACTGATCCGGCAGACCCACATCCAGCACGATAGCACTCGGCAGATACTGCATCGCATCAATCAGAGCTTCTTCGGCATTGTGAGAAATGATGCATTCGAAGTCGAGTTCATGCGCCAGTTCACATAAAATACCGGCAAAAGCCTCGTCATCTTCAATGATCATTATCAGACGACCGTTTTTGCTTAACCGCTGACGATCGTCGAGAATACGGGAATGCCGTGGCGCCGCCGCAGCGGCTTGCCTTTCTCGCTTTTCGACCGGCAAGCTTTTTTGGAGATGCGATTTCAGAATGGTTTCTGGCTCCAAGGCGTCCTGAGACGCAACTTGCTTTGAATTAAACGTCTCGGGAATGGTTATGATGAAAGTGCTGCCCTTGTTTATCTCGCTCTTCAGCTCGAGCGTGCCGCCGAGCAGGCGCGTAAGCTCGCGTGAAATGGAAAGCCCCAGCCCTGTACCTCCATATTTACGGCTGATTGTGCTGTCGGCCTGGCGGAAGGCCTCGAAAATAGAGTCCTGCTGATCTTCAGAGATACCAATGCCGCTATCCGTTACGGCAAAGGCTATGCGCTTATCCGCCATGCGGTTAACCGCAAGTTCAACTCGCCCTGTTTCCGTAAATTTAATGGCATTGGAAAGCAGATTCTTGAGTATCTGTTCGAGCCGCATACGATCCGTGCTGATCGTAGCCGGGCATTCCGGCGCTATCCGGACGGTGAAATCCAATCCTTTCGGTTCCGCCATCGGCATAAAGATGCGTTCAAGATCCTTGACCAGTCCTTCGATAAGCATCGGCTCCGGATTTACTTCCATATAGCCGGCCTCGATCTTCGAGAGGTCAAGGATGTCATTGATCAGTGTAAGAAGATCGTTGCCGGACGACTGGATAGTCTTGGCGAATTTAACCTGCTCTTCCGTAAGACTGCCCGTCGGATTATCAGCCAACAGCTTCGCCAGAATCAGTGACGAGTTAAGCGGAGTGCGCAATTCATGCGACATGTTTGCAAGAAAATCGGACTTGTAGCGGCTGGCACGTTCCAGTTCCTGCGCCTTCAGTTGCACGGCCGCCTTCGTACGGGAAAGATCGTCTTTTTGGTCTTCAAGAAGCTGGGCCTGTTCCTCCAGCTGGGCGTTGGTCTGTTCAAGTTCGGCCTGCTGCTGCTCGAGATGCGTTTGCGACTGCTTGAGCATGCGGCTTTGTTCCTCGAGCTCCTCGTTCGATACGCGTAATTCCTCGGCTTGGGTCTGCAGCTCCTCGGATTGCCGCTGCGTTTCCTCAAGCAGGTTTTGCAGATTGGCGCGGTAATTAGCCGATCGTATGGCAATGCCGATAGACTCCGAAACCCGTCGCAGCAACTGCATGGTCAGATCTTCTACGGGATTGACAAAACCCAGCTCCAGCACGCCATTGGGTACGCCGTCTATCAGGCACGGCGAAATGACGAGATGGCGCGGCTTGCCTTGGCCCAGCGCGGAGCCAATAGAGAGATAACCGTCCGGCACGTCATTAATCTGAAATGTGCGCCCGTCCTTTGCTGCCTGCCCCAGCAAGCCCTGCCCGTTTTCGAACTGTTCAGGAATGGCGGCTTGCACCGGAACGCCATATGTGGCGATCCGGCGGAAATCCTTTCCATTTTTTGAAAAAAGGGCGCCGGCCTGCGCGCCGAAATATTCCGCCAGAAATTTCAGAACGCTTTCACCTAGCTGTTCCAATCGCCGTTCGCCCAGCATGGCGGTGCTTAAGCCGGCTTCTCCGGCCTGCAGCCATTCCTGCCGTCGGCGCATCGCCGCCGAACACCGCACTAGATAAGCAATAATGCCGGACAGCAACATGCCTAGAAGACCGCTGATAATTCCACTGGTGATGGCAAGCCCATATGAACTTTTCATTTCGGCGATTTGTGTCGCACGGATATTTTTTTCCTCTTCCTGGATCTCCGCGATCTGCATCCTGAGCAAATCCATTTCCTTTTTTCCGCGATCGGTCATAATGAAGGCGCGGGCGCTCGCAAAACCCTCGCGGCGGCGTATTTGTATGGACTGCTCCAGTTCGCCAAGCTTGGCTTTTATATAAGTCCGCACAAGGGTCGCGCGCGATGCCTGCACGGGATTCTCGCTAACCAGCCTTTCAACATTGCTCATACTCTGATCAATATGATTCACGGCCTCGTTATACGGCCCAAGATATTTTTCGTCGCCGGTAACGATAAATCCCCGCTGTCCGGTTTCAGCGTCCTTCATGATCGACAGAATGTTTTCGAGCGCTGAAATGATATCATGCGTACGGGTAACCCGTTCAGTGTCCTCACTTATGGTCCGGATGTTCCAATAGGAGACGGCCCCGCTGAGCAGAAAGAAAAGCACGACAGCGCTAAGACCAAGCGATATGGGAATATCCGATTTCGTCTGCCCGCTATGCGCGGTAGCGCTACTATTGTCGTTCATCCCTAATATCCGCATCCAAATATGTTAAGTGCACTGGCATGCGGGCAAGGCGGTCACAAGACATATAAAAAAACCATATATTTTTTGGATAGAAGGCCGAACAAAACCGTGTCCAGAACGGCCGGATGATCCCACTACTCTGATAATGGGCGGATCGACTTACATTGCTTGGAAGAAGCGGAGAAACCAGGAGGCGATATACTAGATCACTTGGATCGACGTTGCTTCGCGGCCCTTGCCGCTGCTTTGCACAATCATTTTCACCCTCTGCCCGGATTCGAGGCTGAGAATACCCGCACGCTGAACGACGCTTTTGTGAACGAAGATATCCTTGTCTTTATCGTCAGGCATAACGAAACCAAATCCTTTAACCGGTTTAAACCACTTGACCGTTCCGGTCATCTCGGTTTCGGGGCCGGATGGCGCGGCACGCCCGCCGCCGCTTTGTCCCTGGTGGTGAGATACTTCGGCCATGCCAAGCACCTGAACAATGTGCGTAACCTGGGGTCCCTTCATGCC
>JBFWTA010000234.1:0-4086 GCA_050248075.1 Bdellovibrionales bacterium
GAACAACCATGGGTAGTTTTTTCTAAAATTATTCCCTTTAAAATTGTCGAATTGTTTTTTTATTTCTCAGAATACAACTGCAGGTTGCTGTATTTTTAGTTTTCAGTGCAATTGTATTCACAGGAATGGCATTTTTATCATGCAAAAACAAATTTTTGATAACACGGATTATTATTCTTGATAAACCTATGCGTGTGTATATTTATATGCAACCTATAAGAGCGTGTATAAAATCAATCGCACGTCTATGGAGAAAACCATGACATCAACCACAGGGTGCAATGAATCGCCTGTCCCGGAAAGTCCTGGGATCGGGCGGAGTACGCTGGTAAGCCGCAATGTGACCATCGCCGGTCATCGCACCAGCGTGCGTCTGGAACCCGAGATGTGGAACGGGCTTATGGAAATTTGCCGTCGGGAACGCGCCACGCTGCATGAAATCTGCACATCTATCGCCATGCGCAAGCATGCGAACACATCGCTCACCGCGGCTATCCGCGTATTCGCGATGGCCTATTTTCGCATCGCCGCTACCGAAGACGGCCATATCAAGGCAGGGCACGGGTACAATGTAACAATGGGCATGACCCCGCCCCTGCAGCGCCCGCCGGCCGCGCATGTCTCCGGGCCCGCTTTTATCAACCGAAAAATGGAAGGCACGCGCCGCTATTAAAATCAGCGGCGAAGACTTTCACGCCACTGTTCGCGTACGACGTCTTCATTTACATCCTTGCCGACAAAAGCCTGGCCGATGCCGCGCGCCAGTATAAGCGTCAGCTTGCCGGCCTGCGCCTTCTTGTCCTGCGCCATTAATTGTATGAGCCGGTCGATATCCCCGTGATCGAACAGCGGCGGCGCGGTCGGCAGCCGCATGGCCGCGAAATGATCGCGCACTTCATAGACATCCGTATGCGGGCAAAGACCGAGTTTCGCCGAAAGCTGAAACGCCATTCCCATGCCGACGGCCACCGCCTCGCCGTGCAGGATGCGCTGGTCGTAGCCGGCCGCCGCTTCCAGTGCGTGGCCGAAAGTATGCCCGAAATTAAGCAGGGCCCGGTCACCGGCTTCGCGTTCATCGTCGGCAACGATGGCGGCCTTATGGCGGCAGCTTTCGCTCACGGCATAAATCTGGGCAGCCCGGTCGCCGCCGGTTAGCTGCGCGCCGTTCGCCTGGCACCAGCGGAAAAACGCGGCATCGCGAATGAGGCCGTATTTAACGACTTCGGCATAGCCGGCCAGCATCTCGCGCTTCGGCAGCGAATCGAGCAGGCTGACATCGGCAATCACCAGGCGCGGCTGATAGAAAGTGCCAACAGTATTTTTTCCATGCGCGGCGTTGACACCGGTCTTACCGCCGACGGAGCTGTCGACCTGCGCCACCAGCGTGGTCGGCACCTGAACGATATCGAGGCCGCGCAGCGCAAGCGACGCAGCCAGCCCGGCCAGATCGCCGATCACGCCGCCGCCGAGCGCGACAATGAGTGTTTGCCGGTCGGCGCCGTTTTTAAGAATTTGATCCAGCAGAATCTGCAGCATGGCAAAATTCTTGCTGTTTTCGCCCGCCGGAATAACTGAACCGGGCAGCACCGTGTGGCCCGCGGCGGCAAGCACCGCTTCGCAGCGCTGCTGGTATAGGGGCGCCACATGGGAATCCGTAACGACCATGCAGCGTCTTTGCCCGAGGCGCATGCCGACAAGCGATCCGGCCTCGGATAAAATGCTGTCGCCGATGACGATATCGTAATTGCGCGAGGAAGACGAAGCGCTGAAATCGATGGACACGATCTTGCCGGCGGCGAAGGGCTGGGTCGGAGAGGAAGTTTTAGCGGAAGGCGTATGGCTCATATGAAACCCGGCAGGTCAGGAAACACGCGATGGCGCGAAGGCATTGAGGGCTTTAATGATGCGGCTGACGGTTTCTTCCGGCGGCCGGTCGTCGCTGTCGACCGTAATATCCGCCTGCGCATAAACCGGCACGCGCGTTTCGAACAGTTTTTTAAGAGCTTCGCCGGGATCTCCCTGCTTCAGGAGAGGGCGATTATTTCGGCGTGACGTGCGTTCCATCAGGGTCTCCATATCCGCCCGCAGCCAGAGCGAAACCGCCCGGGACCGCACCAGTGCGCGCGTTTCGGGATCCATAAAGGCGCCGCCGCCGGTTGCCAGCACATGCACCGGCCCTTCCAGGAGCCGGGCGATGACGCGACGTTCGCCCTTGCGAAATTCCGCTTCGCCCAATCGCTGAAAAATCTGTTCGATGGTCATGCCCGCCGCGGTTTCGACTTCGTCGTCGGCATCGAAGAACGGAATTTTAAGCGCGGCGGCCAGTTTGCGGCCTACACTGCTTTTGCCGCTGCCCGGCATGCCAATGATGACAATCGTCCTGTCGGGCGAAGGAAGGACCGGATCGGATGGGTTGGCGATTGCGCTCATCTCCCAATAGGATCAAACTGTTAACGGACCGGCTGGATTGTCGGCCCAAATCTTAATATCACATACGCCTTGTCTTTGAAGCAATAATCGGGACCGAACATGAAAACCAAACCAGTCACGCTGGCCGGCCTGGCCATCCTTCTCTGTCTTCTGCTCGGTGCAGGCGGTATTCTCTGGCTCGCCCGGGCCGATCTCATGCCGCCGGTGCACACGGTTAACGAGGCCCTGCCCGATGATCATATCCCGCGTTAAGCGCGCCCTGATTTTTTTGCTGCTTCTGGCAGCGCCGTTCGCCGCCCAGGCAGAATCGGACGCCCCTGAACCTGTCGAAATTCCGGCGGAGACGGATGGCCGCGCCGCAAGCTTCATGCCGCCCGACGGCAAGGCCCTGCCGGTCGCGACTACGGCGCCGGAGGGGGCCGAAAATCGCACGCCAGCCATTGCGCCGGCGCCCCCCGAAGCCATAAAATCTGAAAGCGTAAAGCCCGAATCCGCAAAGCCTGAATCGGCGGAAACGGTTCCGGCAGCCGCCTCCGGCGGTGCAGGTTCCGCAATTTCCGCCAATTCTTCAGCCGCCGAAAAATCCCTGCCGTCGAAACCGGAAGCCGTCGGATCGCCCGGCGGGCCCGATGCGGCATCCCACCCGCCTACCGTTGTTGCACCGCCGGCTTCCCAGGCCACGCCCGAGGTCAATCCGCCGGCCGTCACATCGCCGGCCCAGCAGCCGGTCGTTCCTGCCTCCGTGCCCGCCGTCATCGGCAAGCCGGTCGAGGCGGAAAAACTTCAGCAGATCGATCCGGATTCCATCGGCCTGCTTTCGCCGGAAGATGGCGGGCTCGGAGCCGGCATGTGGAAAGGAACACCACGCGAGCTGGTCAACCATGTATTGCCAACACTTTCCCTGCCGACGCCTTCGGACGCGCTTAATTCGCTGGCACGGCGTTTTCTGCTTACCGCCGCCAGCGTGCCGGAAGGCTCCGCCGGCAAACCGCTTTCGGCCATGCGCGTCGAAAAGCTGGTGGCGCTGGGCGATCCGGCGGGCGCATGGCAGCTTGCATCCCTGGCCGGACCGGAGAAGATCGACGACATCACGCTTCGCCTCGCGGTCGAAGCCGGGCTTGTCGGACCCGAGGCCGGGAACATTTGCGCGAAATTGCCGTCGCTGCTGCAGGCGCATGAAAGTCCCGAATGGCAGAAATCCATGGTTGTCTGCCAGTTGCAGGATAAAAACGTTGCGGCCGCCCAGCTCGGCCTCGACGTGCTGCATACACAGGAAATCAGGGACGAACCGTTTTTTCATCTGGCGGAACGTAACGTTATCGGCGGCGCCAAGCCCCTGCCCTCGCATCTTACGCCGCTCCGGCCGCTCAACCTCGCCCTGCTGCGCCTGACCGACAGGCCGTTGCCGTCGGAAATATACGCGCGCCCCGAAGCTTCGGTTATTCCGGAACTTCTGCTGGCGCCCACGCGCGGCGACAAGGCGCGGCTGGCACTGGCGGAACGGGCGGCGGAACGCGGCCTTATCTCGGCTCATGAGTTGGGCCAGGCTTATGCCGCCGCCGTTTTCACGGAACAGCAGCGTGCCGGCACGCCGGAAAAAGGACCGCGCCTGCGCGCCATGCTTTATCAGGCGGCGCTGGCCGACATGCTGCCGAC
>JBFWTA010000235.1:0-4085 GCA_050248075.1 Bdellovibrionales bacterium
AATACGATCTGCCGCCGCCCCAGCGTGAAGACCGACAATCAGGCGGTCGCGAATAAAGCCGCGATACCGAAATAAGCAAGATGATAGGCGTGACGGTCGACCAGCGCGCCGAACAGGATCGGCGCCACCATCGAACCGGCATCGAGCCCGGAATAGACAAAGCCGAAGACGCGCCCGGTCGCGCCGGGCGGCGTGGCGCCCTTCACGAGTATATCGCGCGACGGCGCCGTTATGCCCTGGCATAAACCCGCCGCCGCCAGGGTAACGACAACAAGGTTGAAACTTAAAAATCCGCTGGCGACGAGGCACATCAGAAACGCGCAAGACAAAAGACCGGTTACCGCCACGGCGACATGGCGGAAGGTATGGTCGGCGATAACGCCGCCCAGCAGCATGCCGATGGCCGAGCTGATGAGATAGGCCGAAAGCGCGGTGGTCGCCGTTTTAAGCGTAACGCCATAAAAATCCATAAAGCTGGCGATCGAGAAATTCTGAATGGCCCCGCCCGCCGCCGACGTGAAGAGAAAATAGCCGAACGCAAATAACAGCGCAGGCATGGCGATAAGCTGCCGGTAGGATATTTTTGCAGCCGGCCTCGCGGCGTCGCCATAACCGTGATCGGGAATGCATTCCCGCCCATAACGGTAAACCAGCCCGGCGACCGCCAGCCCCATAAGGCCGCCGGCGCACAGCGCAACCCGCCAGTTGCCATGCGCGGCGATGAAACCTATGACAAGCGGCGCCATGGCATATCCAAGCGTGCCGCTTGAGGAGTGAATGCTGAACGCGCGGCCCATGCGCGGCTTGCTCACCTGATGCGACAGTGCCGAAAAATCGGCGGGGTGGAACACGCTGTTGCCGATGCCGGCCAGAATGAATAACGGATAAAACATCCAGAAATGCGTCACCAGCCCCGCAAGCCCCACGCAGACCGCCATGGACAGGATGCCGAACAGCAGCGCCGGCCGCGGCCCGAAACGGTCAACCAGAACGCCGGCAAAGGCTTGGCATATGCCGGACACGAGGTAGAAAACCGTCATTACCGAGCCCAGCATGACATAGCTCGCATCGAACACATCATGAAGGATGGGAAATAAGGGGGCCAGGCTCAGTTGAAAGAAATGACTGGTAAAATGCGCGCCGCCGACCAGGCTCGTGACCAGAACGTCCCGCCTGAGCGTCGATGATGACAAGTCGGTATCGGACATTTGTTTATCCCTTAAAACATGCGGGGGCTGTTAAAGCACGCCCCTGCCCGCCCGTTCAACAATAGCCGCAGGTCAAACGGGGTCGCCCCGCCTTACCGGTGTCGGCGGCGGCATGGCGTGGCCGCTCATTTCCTCGCCGGCATTGGCCGGCAGCGACATGAAATAGGGCACGGACAACACGCCCAGCAAGCCGACCGCGATATAGGCAGGCCAGAAATCCCAGGCTCCCAGATGGCCGGAGCCCTTCATTGCCATCGTGAGGTTGAGCAACAGGGCCCCCACCGCCACGCCGAGGCTGAGCGCCAGCTGCTGCAGCATGCTGTAGAGCGTATTGGCGCGGCTGATGAGGCCGGGCGGTATCTCGGCATAGGCCAGCGTGTTGAGGGCAGTGAATTGCAGCGAGCGAAAAAAGCCGCCGATCAGCAAGAACGTGAAAATGGCGATATGCCAGGTCTCGGGACTGAAAAAGGCACAGCCCGCAAGGAACACCACATTGATAAAGGAATTCACCACAAGCACGCGCTTGAAACCGAAACGACGGATGACCGGCGCCGCCGCCATCTTCATCAGCACTGCGCCCGCGGCGCTCGCGAAAGTCAGGAAACCCGAACGCGCCGCCGACATGCCGAAACCGACCTGAAACATCATGGGCAAAAGAAACGGCAAGGCCCCGACGCCGATACGGTACAGCGTGCCGCCGGTAATGGAGGCGCGATAGGTATGATAGCGCGTGAGCCCGAGGTCGATGATCGGATGCCGGATACCGCGCACATGCAGAAAATAGAGCCCGAGGCAAAGAATGCCCGCACCCAGCATGCCGGCCGTCGCAACTTCCGGCATGAGATCGCGTCCCAGGGTCTCGAACCCGAAGACCAGCCCCGCAAGCGCGGTCGCCATGAGAAGAAAACCGCGCAGATCGAGCGGTTCTCTGGACTTTTCACGTACATTCGGAATGTAGATGGAGGCAAGGATGAGGCCGAGAATGCCGATCGGCAGGTTAACGAAAAAAATCCAGCGCCAGGACGTATAGGTCACGATAAGCCCGCCCAGCGGCGGCCCCAGGACCGGCCCGATAAGCGCCGGCGTCGTCAACCAGGCCATGGCGTTCACCAGTTCCGCCCGTGGCACCGTGCGCAGCATGACCAGACGGCCCACCGGCACCATCATGGCGCCGCCGGCCCCCTGCACGACGCGCGCGGCCACCAGCCCCCACATATCCTGCGCAAAGCCGCACAGGACGGAACCTATGGTAAATACGATAATGGCGCTGCGAAAAACGGTCCGCGCGCCGAAACGGTCGGCCACCCAGCCGCTGAGCGGAATGAAGACCGCCAGACTGAACATATAGGAAGTGATCGCCAGATTGAGATGCAGCGGATCGGCGTGCAGAGAATGAGCTATTGCCGGAAGCGCCGTCGCGATAATCGAGCCGTCCAATTGCTCCATAAACAAGGAGCACGCGACGATAAGCGGTACGATGACGGTGCCGGAAGAGAGTTTACGCATGGCGGGGACTATAACTTGACGGGATTGACGGCCTGGTTGCGCGTAAGCCAGTCTCGGCTGACACGGATAATTTCATTCAGAAGTTCCTTCTTGCCGGCGCCTGTTCCCATATGATCGCCGGCCAAAACGATCACATCCTTGGGATCCGGCACGGCATCGCGCAGCCGTGCCCGGGCATCGGCGGAAACAAGGGCGTCGTCGCGCCCTTCCAGCACAAGAAAATGACCGGACAAATGAGGCAGATTTGCGGTCGGCTGAACCGGCTGCAGCAGCAGATCGATTAAAGGCCCCATGACGCGGCGCAGCCATGCCGGCTGGATATGCGGATCGCCGGCAAACAGCCGGCCCAGCGGCGCGCCGCCATAGGCGATGATCGTCCAGCCGATCTTGCGGCCCGTCTGCTCGCTCAGATTCTGCGCCGCGGGCGCCGCCAGCGCGCCCATCGAAAAGCCGAGAATGCTTATGCGCGTGTCATCCGCCCAGGGCTGGGCCGCCAGCCAGTCGACCGCCGAGGCGATCTGGGCCGGAATCCGCATCACGCGGCGATAAAGCTCCGGCAATTGCCGAATAAAATCCTTTCCTTCCGGAAAGCGCATGGGAATGGGCCAGTCATAGCCGACGATCGCATTGGCGCCGGCACTGTCGATCATGCGAATATTGTTTTCGCCGGTGCCGAGGCCTCCCAGCACAACGAGAACCGGCAGCTTCTGCTTCGGCAGCGGGCGAGGAAGATTGACGACAATGCCGATTTCCCCGAGCGGCCCGCCGTCCAGCGTGATTTTCTTTTGCAGCCGCCCGTTAACGATGACGTCACGGCTATGGCTTACCGCCAGGTGATGCATGGGCGGCGGCAACGCTTCGAGCGGTTCGCGGCCCGCCAGCCACAACGCCGTAAGACCTGCCGCGCCGATCACGAGAACGAGCGGATACACAAGAAGGTACCGGATAAGACGGCGGCCCATTACGAAACAGGAAAAAAGGCCGGGCCGGAAATCCGGAGGAAAGCAGAAATCGATGACGGCATGGCACGAACTTACCCGCGCCGGAATCGGATTGCAAAATCGAATCGCCGGGACCAAAAGGAAACACGATGCTGTCTTTTCTTGCCCGCCAGTTCCGTTCGCTCGCCCCTGTCTTCCGGCCGCCTTTCGACGGGTTGTGGCTGGCCGTCGTTCTCTATTATTTCTGGAGTTATCTGGTGCATCCCTCAAGCCAGATGCTGCGCAGCAACCTGCCAGACCCCGACGATTACATGTATCTCAACCAGGTGCTAGACTAAATGAAGGGCCAGAGCTGGCACGACACGGTCCAACACCAGCTTGATCCGCCCAGCGGCGGGCCGATCCATTTCTCACACCTCGCCCAGATACC
>JBFWTA010000236.1:0-4063 GCA_050248075.1 Bdellovibrionales bacterium
TTCACCGAGGACCCCTCAGTACGTCCAAAAGCCTTTTTTAAAAAGGTATTTACAGAAGCGACAATACGATTGGAGCCCATAATAGTATCCTTGAAATGTGACGCGGCGCACTATACCACTTTTGGGTGAGCTGGGTTTACTTTCAACCGGCTAATCGTCGAAAAACGACGGTTTAACCACGTTTTTTAACCTTAATTGGAGCCCGGCTTTAGGAATGCAATGCATTCCATGGAGTATGGCGGGATCATTTGTCGCGCCATCGGGGCCGTCCGTTACCTGGTATCCAGAACTACAACGTAGGCGGAAGATTTAAACCATCGCCCGCACTACGTTGCTTTAGTTCTTTGTAAAAACGGAAACCGACTTCACTGCTTAAGAACCTTGGAACCGCCGGCTCTTACCAAACCCACTTTACGCTGGCGCCAACGAGATCCTGCTTCTGGCCGTTATTTTCACCGCCGAGAAGCGTACGGGCAGCATGGACATCAAGGCCCAGATGCTCGATCGGGGAGTAGGTAAGCGTGCCTCCGTAGATCGGGCCGTTGTCGCCACGGATGCGGTCCACGCCGTAACCGCCTTCGATCTGGGCTTCGACGTTCTTGAGAAGCGTCTTGCCGATCGAGCCGGTCAGGCTGTGTACTTCGTAGGTCGTGGCGGTGAGGGGATTGAACGTATCGCCATCGCTGTCGGTGCGGCGCGCAACGGAGAGGAAGTATTCCGCCTGGGCGCTGTAATGCGCACCCAGATAGAATTCATCGCTGATCCATGACGGGTCGTTTTCACCCTGGTTGAAAATGCGAATGGGGCGGGCGTAGTCGAGGTTGAAATCCCAGCCCGGACCATCGGCCGCGCTCCAGAGGCGGTTCATGGAGTACTGGTTATAGCTTACACCGAGGGCGGCCTGCAGGTTCGGGTTGAATACCTGCTTGCGTTCCAGGCGCACGTTCGATTTGGTGCCGCCGTCGACGACCATTTCGACATAATCCCAGTTCGGCTGCTGATAGTTGACCAGTATGGCCGTGCCGCCGGTGCGATCGCGGTGAACATATTGAACACCGCCGCCGGCATTGTACTCAGTGCCGTAAACCGAAACACCGACCTGATCACGGTTCGTAAAGGTCTTTTGCAACGTCACCGTGGCCTGCTTGCGGTTGCCGTAGAAGCTGTTGGTGTTACCGTCGGCGCGGGTGAAGGGCTGTTTTGTGTTGAGGTGATTGTTTTCGAAATCGGCGATGACGCTGATGCTCGGCGTCAGCGAAACCTGGCCGCTGATGTTCGATATCTGCTCGACGCCTTGCGGAGTCAGGCGGCGGTTGTAACCGCCACAGGCATAATTGTTGTTTCTGCGGCCGTGTTCGCGCTCATACATCAGGAGGTCGTTATTGTTCGGATCGAGGCTGTTGGGCATGCAAAGTTCGGAAAGACGTGTTGCGCGGCTGCTGAGCTGATCGTTGAGATCGGCTTCGACGGCGAGTACGTCGGGATTGTTGGGGTATTTGGCCTTAAGCTTTTCGAGAAGGGCCTGGGCCTGATCCATCTTCCCGCTCTGGGCGTCGAGCTGAACCTTGTCGAGAGCAAGACGAAGATCGGCTTCCTGCGACGCCGTGGTTTCTGAAACGGAACTTTTTGTTTTCGCGCAAACCGGTGAAGCCAGCATTGCTGCAAATCCCGCTACCGCGGCGACGGCAACAATATTTTTTGAGCGCTTGGCCTGAAACTCGTACGTCATCTCGGATTCTCCACAGAATAAAAGTTGGTAACAAAGTCGTTGCGACTTGGTGTCTGCGTATTTTGAACTTATGGACTTTGCGGTTACGCGTTATTGCGACAACACAACCGCAGCTTCCTCAAACCTTCCGATCTCAGTCAACATCTCGGCGTAGTCGGCGCGTATTCCCTTGTCGTCCGGATACTTCAAATGTAGCTGACGCATCAAAGTCAATGACTCTGTTATATGGTCAGTCCGGTAAAGTAAATACGCTTCGTCTACACGAGTCGGCACATCCTTTTCATCTATATCAGAAATCAGCTGTAAAGCGCGCCTGTAGAAAGTGTCCGCTTCGGATTTTCTCTCCTGCTGTTGCAAAATTTCCCCATAAGCAAAGGCTACCTGATAATCGCCGCCCGTGGTGTGATCCAGGTACTGTTTGAGATAGGGGGTAGCCTGGCTGTAGGAACCCGCATCGAAATAAGCCAGTCCAAGCTCGCGGGCGGCATCAATGTCATTGGAATCCAAGGCATAAACCTTATGCCAGCCCTTTTCGGCGGCAGAAGCCATGTCTTCGCCGGAAGCGATTTCCGCCAGTTTCTTAAGTCTCGAAAGATTCGTTTCGGCATCAATAAAATCTTCAAGTACAAATTCGAGCCTTTTCTTGTTCTGGGTGACCAGCAAGGCTTCGATATACTGATCGCCGACAGCCGGATGCATATCCGATGCATCGGCCAGCATATCCAGAACAACCTGCGAACGGCCGTTGTCGTTCAGGTAGGTCAGCCATCCCGCCTTTTCGGCGTCATAGGCGCGCTGTGCCCGGTTTTCTACCCAGCTCCAGCCGCTGGGAGAGGGGTGTTCTTCCCAAAAACCAAGCAGATTTTCCACTTCCGGATCGCCATATGGCAGATCCTTGGCAAGCGATACAAAGATATTCTCGGCTTCCCCGTAAAAGCCGATTTCCTCCAGAATAAAGGCCAGATCGCGCTTGTCTTCCTTAGAGAAGTTAAAGTGCTTGAGGGCATCGTTGACCGCGGCCGCAATGGCGGATCGCTGCTGTTCGGTGTTTCCGCGCGTGACGGAGTTCTGGCCCCACTGGGTGATTATGTCGAGAAACATGGATCGCGCATCCGCGCTCTTCGGGGCCAGAGCCTGGACATGGTCCAGGGCATCCTTGTAGCGCCGGACATTCATCAGGGCTTCGGCCAGTTGCAGGCGGTTCGGATCGCTGGGCGTAACTTTATAAAGATGCTCGGCAACCATCAGGACCACGTCGTCATGACGATATTGCAAGGCGAGATCGTAGGCGTTCGGCCACAGATCGCCCGAGCCGCCCTTGTCTTCGGCCAGCTTTGCCTCGATGAAGTCTTTCTTGCCCTGGCCGGCGGCGAGCAGGACGATAATCTGATCGATTGATTCCTGGATTTCTTTTGTGCTGCCCGGGCGCGCGGCCGCGAGAAGCTGCTCGGCCTTCGCGGCTGCATCTACATTGAGATAAAGCTCGGCGTACTGGCTGGCATCGAAGGCGTCGAGAATTTCGGCGACCGGGATATTGTCCAACAGGGCAAAGGCCTGTTGCGACATGTTGTGGGCCAGATAAAGCGACGCCGTAACGATCTTGGCTTCCAGCGACATGTTTTCGCGTTCGAGATCATCAAGCGCGGCCATGTTTTTCGGCGTATCGTTCGCGGCCACATTAAGAATGGCGCCCAGCGCAAGCGAATGCCTGAGATAATCGTCGCTCAGCTTGCCGAGAATAATTTGTGCAAGATCCGGTCGTTTCAGACGGAAAGACATGTCGGCATAACGCAGCAAGGCGTCTTCCGGAAGCTTCTCGGGATCCTGGGAGCGGATTAACGTCTCGATCATCTCGAAATCGTTGCGCTTGACCGCCAGGTCGGTGAGGGTTACGGCCAGCGATGCCGGAAGGCTTTTTTCCTTGTCGCGTTGCGCGCTCAGCATCGCATAGACATCATCGTCCTTTTTCTGCGCCAGCATGACGTCGACGAGCTGCTGCTCGAGATCCGTCGAGCGGCCGATGTTGTCGAGATAGGGCGTGAGGATCGCATAGGCATCGTCGAATTCGCCGTGTGCCTCGAATTGCGCGGAGAAAAGTATGGCATCGTTTTCCTTGCCCTGGCGCTTCAGGTAAACCTGCGCCAGGCTAAAGGCGCGTTCCGTGCGGTCCTGTTCCTGCAGCAGCTGAATGGCAAGCAGCACGCTTTCGACGCTGACTTTATAATTGCGGTCTTCGATGAAGTCGCGGATGACGCGGATGGCTTCGTCCGTCTGGTGATCGAAGCGATAGAGCTTGGCCAGTTTATAGTAATCTTCCTCGTCATGCTGGTAGCC
>JBFWTA010000237.1:0-3992 GCA_050248075.1 Bdellovibrionales bacterium
AAGCCCATTCTGACGGCGAAAGAGCTAAAAAAGCTTTAATTTTCCTAAAATCCAAGAGATGCAAGGGGCTTGGAGTATCCGCCGCCGAAATGCCTAACGAATCGAGCCTTGCGTGCCTTCGATAACCCAGCCGCCCCCGGACTTACGGATAGCCCGCACGGTGCCAACGCCGGCCAGGCTGTCGCCAACCTGCACATGGCGAAGCTCGGCGGATGTGGAGTCAGTGGAGACCCAGGCTTCGCGGGGAGTCGCTGCTCGCAGGATCCAGTTCGGGCCGAGGCGGCCGAGGCTCCGGCTCTCATTGCCCGAGGATGCTGTTGATGTCGACGACCGGGACGTCGTGGTTTTTTTCTTTTTGGCTGCTACGCGTTTTTTCTTGGTTGCCGCTGGCCTGGCGGGCCGGGCGTCCTCGCCCGACATGGCCGACTCCGACGCTGCGCCTGAAGGCGAGGATACAGCAATGCCTTTTGCAGCCTGTTGATTCTGGAGCTTGACGATATTTTGCTCAAGCCTGTCAAGGCGGCTTTGGATTGATGACGTGGCGACACCGCCGTCGCCAGAGGAGCTATTGGCAGCAACCATACTGGCAATACGGTCAAGCTGCCTTGTTTGCTCCTCAAGCGATTTTTGCAGGCTGTCGATACGGGTACTTAAAAGATTTACGCGCTGCTGCTGTACAGGCGTTTCGGAACCCGGCGCGCCGGGCGATTGCGAGGACGATACAACAGCGGCAGATGGCGGCGCATTCACCGGTCCGGCACCAGCCGGAAAGAACGGATGCCCCGGCTGGGCATCTGCGTTCGGCTGTGCCGTCTGGGGCTTTTCGGGCACAAGCGGAGCCTTGGCTTCGGCAATCGTTGCCGGTGGAGGTTGCAAGGCCGGTTTTTCTGCATTAGCGGAAGACGGCGGTATAGCCGCGGACGCCGCGGGTTGCTGGGTATCCGTTGGCGACATGCCGGTGGTGGGAGCGGTCGGCATGGTATCGGGCGGAAGCTGAGCCGACTGCACCGTATCAACGGATGGAATTTTGGAAGCAGAATTAATACCGTTGTCTGCTCCCGGCTGATTTCCGGACGCCGAAGCGGGAGAGGCGGGCGACGATTTACGGGCGATGGGCGGAGGCGAAAACTGCGGCGTGGAAGGCGACGAATGGCCGAATTGCCAATAAATAATTCCGCCTAAAAGCAATATTCCGCCAATGCCTGCAAACAGCGGCCATTTCGAACGCGGAAGCCGCGGAGGCGCTGCTTCGGTTTCTTCGCTATCGGCATCATGTGAAACGGTCGCCTCGGGAGCTATTCCCTCTTCGCTGTGCCCGGCAGGATCGGAAAAATCGTCGAACGGAACCTGTTCGCCTGCCCCCGGCTCATGCATCACGGGCTCGTTCCCGGATTCAGGCTCATGCTCATAGCCGTCTTCCGGTCGAGGATTCGAGCCGTATTCGTTCGTCATTTCAAAAAACTCCCAATCAACACCGGACAGACTTTAAGGGTTAATTGTTGTCGTGCCAATACCATAAGGGCTGGTACTGTAATAGCCTGGACTGCCAAAGGCAGACTGGCCGCCATAGGAAGTGCCGTATGGCTGATTAGCCTGAGGATACGGCACCGATCCCGAAGGCGCCTGGCCGGCTGGATTATTAAACCCGCTCATGGACGTACCGGGATAATAGCCGGAGGCCTGTGATCCATAGGGGCTGCCGGCTGCACCGGGATACCCCTGCTGTTGCGACATATAGTCGTTTGCACCAGGCTGGCGGTCGGTTACCGAAGTGATGAAGAACATCCCCATCGGCGTACCTGCGGCAACGCGCACAAGCGGTTTGGTGGCGTTGGCCTGGTTCTGGAAGAACTGGCCCAGTGTCTGTCCGGCCTGCCCCAGGCCGCTGAAGAGACCTTCTTCCAGTCCTTTACCCGATTGCTGGACAATTGTGGTATCGCCGTTTGTCACGACCGACGAACTGCCCTGTCCCAAAGCCGAAGCAAAGCCCTGCATGAAACCCGCCGCCGCCGGCAGCAGCACACGCGTGAGGTATCGTTGATCGACCTCGGTCGCCATGCCGCCAAGGGTTGTGTCGGGATCGAGCGCAATGGCGTTGATCGTATAATCCTTGTTCTTGTAGTTCACGAGGTTGAATTTCAGAACGAGATATTCGTTTTCAACCTTGAACTGGCCCACCGCGCGCGCCCCTTTTAGCGGGCCCGAAAGAATCTGTGCAAGAATTGGCCCTGGAACATCCGAATTGGCTTCCGTCAATAACTGCGCATAGCTCACGGTGCCGGCCGGAACGATAATTTTCGGTTGCGCGGTATTCCCGCCCGCTGCACCGGAGGTGCCGTTCGCGCTATTGCTCGCCATGGTGAGGCTGGCTTCTTTCGGCTTCTCTGATTCTGTCACCACAACCTGCTTGATGCCTTTCGGGTCCCAGCTGCCCATAAGCTGCTGCATCTGCTTTTGCATGGCGGAAGCCAGGCTGTCGTCGAATTGCTCGGGCTTCGCGGCCGCAGGTGCAGGCGGCGCCTTTTTTTCCCTTTCCAGTTCGGCGATTTTCTGACGCTGCTGGTCGATCTGCGTGCGCAGCTCGACTAACGGGTCTTTCTTGTTCTTATCGGCAGTCAGATCGTCGATATTGGTATTTTTTCCGACGGGGGTGGGAATGGCGCTGCCGCCGGTCTGAAGCGCTTTCTGTTCGCGTTCCGCATCGGCTTTCATGAGTTGCTCATGAAAATAAGGCGTTACCGCGCCGCCCGGCGGCTGGTTCATGCCCGACGGCGGCGTCACTATTTTTGAGGAATCCGGTTTTGGCGGCTGCGAAAAGATACTGATGGCGACGGCAAGAACCGCGCCAACAACGATCATGAGAACGACAAGCTTGAACAAAGGACGCGTGCGCCACGCATGGGCAAGATTTGCGCGCGCGCCTTTTGGTGGCGGCGCTCCGTTGCCCTCGAGTTCGGGCTGGTCGAAATCATCAAGATTATTTGTCATGATCTTCTTCCCGCATGAGCCGCGCGCGCACGACTGCGCCGTTGTCGGACATTAAAAGCACAGGCGCATCGCCAATTTCATAAACAGTCATGCCGTCGGCCGAGGAAACGCTGGCGTCCCATGCCGGGGAAAGCAGCGTGAGCGGCGTCCGCACGTAAACGCGCTTGTCGACGGCCCAAGCCATCGTGCGGGCATCCGCGCCGTTCACCTTCATGCGCGCAGCTCCGGCTGGCGGAATGTTGTCGAGAATAAGCATGATGGTTTCACCGCCTGCCTGCAAACGCGGACGGTTGATAAGCGGCACCTTGGCGTTCGGCCCCAGCTTCGGCACGCGTGCATCATACCGCATGTCGATATTCGGACCGCCTGCGACAAGACGGAAAATGACCGGGGTAGGCAGATCTTTAAGCAGCAAGGAAATGTTTCCGCTGGTGAACCGTGTAAGCGGCATGACGCGCACGACATGCGAACCGATCTGTCCGGCAAGGGTCGGCGACACTTCGAAATTTCCGCCAACACCGACATCCATGATAGGCCACGGCTCGCCGGTAGCATCGACGAGCGTTATCGTCGTGACATACCCTGCAGCCAGATTGACTTGCGGCGGTTCCACCCCCGGTTCAAGCGACAGGGTCGTCATCTTCACCTGCGGTTTCGGCGGTCCGCTGGATGGCGGCTGGGCGGCGCGTTGCGTCGTTTCAAGTTCGCGCATGAATTCGCGAATTTGGTCGGGCGCAAGCGGCAGCAGGCCGTGCTCGGCACGGTCGAATGACTTCTGGTTATGTTCCTGCTGGCGCATGGTCTCTTCGGCTTTTGCCTGAATCTGCAATTCTTCCGAAGTCATTCCTCCGCCGGGCAAGGGAACGGGCTTCTGGGCATTGGTGGCCGCTTCTATCGCAGCCTGAGACAGCTGGTTGGCTTGGGGCGTGCCGATGGAGGAAGGCGGGGGCGGCGCGGGGATGACGATTGAATTCGAAGCCTTGGGCTGAGGATAGGCCGGTGCG
>JBFWTA010000238.1:0-3956 GCA_050248075.1 Bdellovibrionales bacterium
AAATATATCCATAAAGGATATACATGACAACCGCAATTATTCGGGTTGCGTAACTATTTATTTGCCTCGACCCGGGCGGCGCCGGCGGCCGGGCAAAAAAACATCGAAATGTAGGGGGCGAAAGCCGGGCCGCCGGGTTTTGGTCGCAGCGAGGGCCTTCGGGTTGTCAATGTACCCATTGGGGACACCCATGTCAACGGTTATTTTCACTTTGTGATTTCTTTTTTTACCCGTTTGGGTTAAGATGTTGCCTATAAGGGATAATTCACAGGGTGATGCATGAAAAAAACCGACTCCATGGAAATGCCGAACCGCATCCGCGAGCTGCGCAAGGCGCGCGGCTGGACGCTGCAGCAGCTGGCGGACGCCACCGGCACCACCAAAAGCCAGATCGACAAGCTGGAAAAAGGCTACCGCCGCCTGACGGTCGACTGGATGGTGCGCATCGCCAGGCCGCTGGGCCGCGACCCGCGCGACCTGATGATCATCGGTTTCGAGGCCGTGAATTTCACGAGAAAGGACGCCGAGCGCAAGCCGGCCCGCGACGCGCGCCTCGCGCTGCCGCCGCCGCAGGACGACCGCGCGCGCGACATGCCGCTTTACGACGGCTGCATGCCGGAAAAATTCTTTTCCGCCAAGCCGATCGATTTCGTGCCGCGCCCTTATTATGTCGGCCACACCAAGGACGCCTATGCGCTTTATGTCGACGGCGACGCGATGATGCCGCGCTACCGGCCGCGGCAGCTGCTGTTCGTCAATCCCTACAAGCTGCCGGCGCAGGGCAGCGGCGTCGTCGTCATCGACCGCAAGGGCACCATGCATCTGCGCGAATTCGTGCGGCAGACGCCGAAGGGCGTCGTGCTGCGCGAATACCAGCCGAAGGACCGCGAAATCACCATGGCCCCCAGCGACATCGCCGCGGTGCATGTGGTGGCGGGGACGGTGGAGTAGGGGGAAGGGATCGGGGGTCGGGATTCAGGATTCAGGATTCAGGATTCAGGATTCAGGATTCAGGATTCAGGAATAAAACCAGTCGTATGATTAATCGGGTGTCGTACGCTATGATTCCTTTTTTTCCGATCCCTGAATCCCGACCCCCGAATCCCGAATCCCGAGCCCCGAACCCCCGTTCTTAAACTCCACCTTCCTGAAATTGAAATTCCTGAGGCGCTCGATGAGGGCGTTGAAAATCAGCATGAAGGTTGCGTGGTCGCGGCGCAGCACGGGGTCTTCGAGGATGCCGTTCAAAAACGCGCGGCCGGGATAGACGCCCGGCGGGCCGCGCCAGGAAATATACAGCGGAATTTTCTTCTCGATCGCGCCCACCATGAAGGTGACGAATTCCGGCTTGGCCAGCGCCAGCTCGGGCTTGACGATGTAAAACTCGATGCCTTCCGGCTGATAGCCTTCGGGCATGTTTTCCTTGAGCGGCGTGATGATCATCCCGCACCGGTCCGGCTGCCAGCCGGCGTCGAAATGCTCTAGCAGCCGCCAGCCGCACATATAGCCGCGGCAGGTGGCCGGCCGCGTGTCGTAAATGGTGCAGCCCTTGTCCTGTTTCCAGTTATGGCACAGCTGGCCCGGCGTCAGCTGCAGCTCCGCGCAGTCGATCACCAGATACTGGCAGCAGTAATTGCAGGACCCGCATTCGCGGTTGGGGACGAGGGTGGGGGACATGGGGCGATCCTATAAGGATTTGGTCAAGAAATGGCTAAACAGTTTGGGTTGACTTGGCCGTATGCATTCCTCCCTCCTTGCGGGGGAGGAACGCATGAGGAAAATTCTCGCGAAAAACCGCGAGGATGGGGATTTGTGAAGTCAGCTAAAAATTATGTGATCCCGCCCAACCTCCCGGCTTCCGCGAGGCATTCGTCGCGGGTGGGGCGGAAGTCGCGGGATTGCCACCAGTCTTCGAGTTTGCGCAGGAGAGCGCCGATTTCCGGGCCGGGCTTGAGGCCGAGTTTGAGCAAATCTTCGCCATGTACCGGCAACACCGGTTTCTGCCATTCGGCGGCGAGCGCGAGGGCGGGGTCGATATCGGCGGGTTCATCGGCGGCCAGCAAAAGAGCGGCCTCGCGGCAGGCTTCGGCGCCGTGGCGGTAAAGCGCCTGGCGGAAGGGCAGCGGGTCGAGCCGGCCATGCAGTTTTGCGGGCAGTTTCGCCAGCGTCTTTAAAAGTTCCGTGTCCCTGTTCGACATCTTGAGCTTCTGCGCGACCGGCGCGGCGGCTTCCGGCGGCAGCAGCGCCGCAAGCCGCGTCAGCGCCAGACCCTGCGCGCCGGTTTTTCTTTCGGCGGCAACAAGTTTTTCAAGACGCGCGCTATGCGCGGCTTCGGGCAGGACATGCGGCAGGATGCCGTGATCGATCATGAGGCGCCAGGCGGGCGCGGGATTAGCGGCGGCGAGCAGCCTGGAAATCTCGCGCCAGACGCGCTCGGCGGAAAGCTGCTTCATGCCGGGGGCGAGCGCGGCGCAGGCGGCGAGGCCTTCGGCATCGGCCGGACCTTCGCCGAAACGGGCGTGGAAACGGAAAAAACGCAGGATGCGCAGCACGTCTTCCCGGATGCGGTCTTCGGCGTTGCCGATGAAACGCACGCGGCGCGCGGCGATGTCGTCCGCGCCGCCGACATAATCGTGGACCGTGCCGTCCGCCGCGGCATAAAGCGCGTTCATCGTGAAATCGCGGCGCGCGGCGTCGGCCTGCCAGTCATCGGTGAAAGCCACTTTCGCGCGGCGGCCGTCGGTTTCGATATCGCGGCGGAGGGTGGTGATTTCGTACCCCTTGTGGCCGGCAATCGCGGTGATCGTGCCGTGCGCGATGCCGGTCGGCGCGGTCTTGAGCCCGGCGGCCCGGATCGCGGCGTCGGTTTGTTCGGGCGGCAGCGTGCAGGCCAGATCGATATCCGCGACCGGCAGCCCCATCACCGCATCCCGCACGCAGCCGCCGACATACCGGACCTCGCCGCCCGCATTTTTCACGGCGGCGAAAATGCGCTGCAGGCCGGAGGTCAGGAGCCAGGGGTGTTGGGCGGGGGAGAGGGGCATCCAAGGAGTATGCATGAAGGTTTCAAGTGATGCCAAGCCGGTAGTAAAACCGGGCTTAAATATTCAATTAATCCAATCTTTAAATACTAATCGTAGACTTTTAGTCCAGGCATTGTGATGGTTAATTAAATCTAAACGATCGATTGTGTTATTTTTCAAGAGCTGTTCATTATGTCCGATATCAATTCTTATCCCTCATTTGACAATTCTGCTGCCCGCCCGCGGCGTGATACGGGATCCGCCCACGAATATTGGGGAACAAAGGTCCCTGACCCATATCAATATATGGGAGTCAGAGAAGCCATAACAGAGCCCGAGTATATTGCGTGGCGTGAAGCAGAAAAAAAACATGTTGAAAGCCGGATTAGCGGCAGCAAAGAGAGAACTGAACAGATCGAGAAAATAATCGCTCCATTTGAAACCAGCCCTTTGCCATTAATTGCGGCGCCTATTGGCGACAAATGGTTTCGCGTCGATCGCTCTCCATCCCAATATGATCATTTGGAACTGGCTGCGTCCAAAAACGGGCCATGGGAAGTTTTCAAACAAATTGGCAAAGGACATGCCGGAGATTTTATCGCAAGTCCGGACGGGAAATGGCTTGCGTATAAGTCGCGCGATCTTCTGGGCGACGGCGGCCATATGAGGTTTGTCGACATGGCCACGAAACGGCCGTTTGATGCCGCCACTCAGGCGATTTTGCTGACGGGTATGGATAATATTGCAGCCAGCTTAAATGAAAGAAAACTCAAGATCGATCTTGGCCATTCCTTCTCGTGGGGCGTGGACTCGGAAAGATATTATGTCATCGATGTTGATGGAACGCGCGTGATCGAACGGCCGCTCACGCGCATTGTGGATGTAACAGCTGAAGGTCCCGATGCCGGAATTACCTATGAAATGCCGCCCAAC
>JBFWTA010000239.1:0-3932 GCA_050248075.1 Bdellovibrionales bacterium
AGGTGACCATGTGTGCAGCTATTAATCGCCCGCTTTCTGTTTCGGTCGGCATGTTTCTGCCGCTGCTGGACGATGAATTCGACGATATGAATGTTAATAGCGCTACCGCAGTCTCAATTGTGCCGACATTATCCCGGGATCGCGCTGATCCTGTGCTCAGCAGCAAAGAATAAGGCAACTCCAACAAAGAAGGATAGACCATGCAATCCACTTCCAAAAATCTCCTAATCGCTGCGATTGTTGTCGTTATTGCAGTCGTTGCCTACATGGTTCTTGCCCAGCCTGACCGGCGCACGACATCCGAAAAAATCGGTGATGCGGTGCAGGAACTGCCCAATGGTCCGGACAGGGCGCTTCATGAATTAGGCAGCAATCGCACGCCGGGCGAAAAAGTCGGCGATGCCGTCAACGATGTAGGCGATCAGATCAAGGATAGCAGCCACCCGAATGAATAGAATTCGGAGCGCGACCACGCTGACGCGTATTCCTTATGGTATTTTTATGCCTAATGCTGCATGACTTGGTAAAGAATATCTGTTATGCACTGAGATGCTACAGGCGATTGCGCCGAAATGTACCGGGCTATGGGAAATGGGCTTTGGGAAAAAAAACGATAATGGCGCCGATACAGAACAGCCTCCCATGATTACCCCTTCTGACCGGGAGCAGTTCCACCGGCAGATTCTCTCATCAGTTTCGCATGATCTAAAAACACCTCTGGCATCCATAATCGGTTCGCTCGAGGTCTATGAACGCATGGCGTCGCGCCTTACGCCGGAGCAGCAGCAAAGCCTTATCGGCGTGGCTCTCCAGGAGGCCTATCGGCTCGATAATTTTATCAGCAACATACTTGATATGGCGCGTCTCGAAAATAATATGGTCAAGCTGCGTGAAGAGCCGGTGCTTGTCGGCACACTCATAGAAGACTGCATTACCCGGCTCGGCCACCGGCTCAAGGGGAGCGATATTCGTATCGATGCTCCGGCCCGGCCGCTGAAAATAATCACCGACCCCACCTTGTTGACCCGTGCGATATGTCTATTGCTCGACAACGCCGTGAAATATGGGGGCAAACCTTCCAGCATACGGTTGGGATTTGGCCCCACCGTCAATGGAGGCAGTTTCATTCAGATTGCCGATAATGGCCCCGGCATACCGGAAGGACGTATAGAGGCTGTTTTTTCAAAATACACCCGTTTTGCGCGCGGCGATCAGCAGAACGCCGGTACCGGGCTGGGGCTGGCGATCTGCCGGGAAATCATGCGGCTTCTGGGAGGTACCGTGAGGGCAGAAAATACACCCCAAGGCGGCGCCCTGTTTATTCTTTCTTTTGCTTCGGGATAGATTTTCTAAAATAAAAGGGGGGGCGCAGTTCGCGCTCCCCTTGGGTTTTCTTAAAAGCAAGCTCACGTCACGCCGGCGGCATCGGCGGTCGCCGTCCTGACAGAAGGCTGTAAATAAGGCTGATAACGAAGAGCGCCACAAACAGCAGTGCCAGAAATTTTGCTATCTCGACAAAAGAGCCGGCAATCCCTCCGAAGCCCAATACAGCCGCTACGACAGCAAGCAGAAAAAATGTAATGACCCAGTTGAGCATTTTAACCTCCTTGCGAGTAGGAAAAATAATTTTTAGCGACTTAGATCGATTTGATCCGGCCGCGTGAAGGCGCCTGTTGCAGCGCCTGCAGCACCGCCAAGCAATGCGCCGGCCGCGGGGTTGCCAAGCAAGGCGCCACCAACCGCACCGCCGCCGGCGCCAATAAGGCCGCCGGACATGGCGCGCTCACCTTGGGATTGTCCGCAAGCCGCAAGGCAAAAAGTTCCCAAAAGAGCGGCAAAGGTAAGGGACTTGTTCATGGGTTCCTCCTCTATTGAACAAGGAAGAACTCTGCGCTGAATTTTATAAAGTTACAGTGCGAATGTCGAGGTTAACCGTAAAAAATACGTCAAAGAAGAGTGAGATGTTTTATGCGGCCTTCGACGATATGTCTGCGGATATCGTTTCCATGCGGTAACCGATGCCGGGTTCGGTTACGATGAGCTGAGGTGCTCCCGGGGAAACCTCCAGTTTTTCGCGCAACTGACCAATGTAAACACGCACGTATTGCGTGTCTTCGCCATGCGCGGGACCCCAGATTTCCTTGAGTATCTGCTTATGCGTGAGCATCTTGCCCCGATTGACCATGAAATAGCGCAGCAGTTCGTATTCCTTCGGCGTAAGCGCAAGCTTCTCTTCGCCCAGATAAACTTCGTGCCGTACCAGATCCATGCGGATCGGGCCATTCGTAAGTTCCGGCTCGCCCGCTTCGCGCACGGCGGCTTTACGCAGATTGGCATGAATGCGCGCCATAAGGACATCGGCATTGAACGGCTTTACGATATAATCATCGGCGCCGCGATCCAGAGCCGTTACCACTTCCTCGTCTGACGCGCGCACGGACAAAACCACGATCGGCACCTGCGACCAGACACGGATTTCACTGATAACATCTTTTCCGTCCATATCGGGAAGACCGAGGTCCAGCAGAATGAGGTCCGGCTTGATCGAGGCGCACATGCGCACAGCCTGTTTGCCGGAATCGCTTTCCTCGATTTTGAAATCTGACGCATCCAGATAGATGCCAAGCATCTTGCGGATCTGGACTTCATCATCAACTACCAGGACGGTATTTTTTTTCTCGGACATGATGGGGCTCCGTCGTTGCGGGAAGAAGGCTGACTACCAGCGAAAATAAAGGGAGGCCGATTTTCCCTGGGCGAGCGAAATTTTTTGCTCTTTTTTCTGCCCGCCGTTTACCGCTTCGACCGTGTAACTGCCGGCCGGTAAATCGGCGTAGAAAAGAGGACCGGCGTCTACCTTGAGTGTAGTATTGTCTTGGCGGTCGCGCACGATGATCTGGGTGCTGCCATTAAACTCGCCCTGCATGTTGGTGCTCGTGACATGCAGATTATAGCGTTGCTTGACGCTGTTGAGCGCATCCCGTTCTTCGTCGCCAATCCCGCCAGTAATGTAACGCACATTTTCTGTCTGTACGGGTTGAGGAAGAGAGGGATCGCCTTCTGCCGCCGCATGGGCGGGTATTTCCATCGTGGAAGACGAAGGTTGAGCTGCTGTTGCAGGAGTACGGTTTCCTTGCCAGACATAGACGGGTTCCGGCCTCGTCTCTTGCGTGTCCTCGGCGAGCGTGGGCACAACCAGGAAGGCCGCAAGTACACTGGCAATCGCCAGGCTGGTAAAGTCGACCTTATGCATCCTAACCTCCTAAAATTTCGAATAAAAGCCTATAGTCACGCAATCATCAAAATATAATGCAGCATAAGAAGTCTACATATAAAAAATCCATAAAGAAAGACCGTAATTTATAGGTTTTTTATGGCGGCTAAAATGTTTTTACATCGCTTCCTGACATCTTCGCCGTCAGTTTGAATGGACCGACATCGTTGGTGGAGATAAAGATCCATGAGCCGCCCCATTCGCATCCGCCTCGCCCTTAGCTGCATTGTCCTCGTTACATGCATTTTTCTGGCTTTCGAAACGCGCGCTGAATCCGATCATCATGCTGTTGTACGCGACTGGCGGGGTTATCCGGTGCTCACGCAATTGAGCGGCACCTGTGTTCGCACGAAATGGATGGAAAGCCATGATGTCTGCCATCCCGATATTGCGGAGACAGTCGTGCAGCATACGCAACGCCGGCAACTTTCCCAGGAAGAAAGAACCGTTTACTTTCCGTTCAACATTGCATCCCTAACGCCCGATGCCCGGGGACGGCTGGATACGCTTGCGACCAATATTAAATCCCAGGACGATGTCAAAGGGGCTAGGGTCGTCGGTTTTGCCGATCGGATTGGCACGGCCTCCTACAATGAAGCTCTTTCGAAAATGCGCGCCGAAAATGTAAAAAGCTATTTGGTTTCGAAAGGCATCGTTA
>JBFWTA010000240.1:0-3887 GCA_050248075.1 Bdellovibrionales bacterium
CATCGCGCTGAACGCCTTCGAGGAAGGCCGGCACAAGCTCGTCATCCGCAACATGCTGCGCTTCTACGGCATCAATTTCGAGGACGACAAACCCTATGGCGCGCCGAAAGACGCCGAATGGGCGTTTCTCTCCACCGGCTACGGCGAATGCTTCGACAGCTTCTTCGCCTTCGGCCTGTTCAAGATGGCGAAGGATTCCGGTTACTTTCCGCCCGAGCTTGTCGAGGTATTCGAGCCCGTCGTGCAGGAAGAAGCCCGACACATCATGTTCTTCGTCAACTGGGTGGCCTGGGCCGCGGCGAACAAGCCTTTGCCCGAACGCATCTGGTTCCGCCTGCGCTGCCTCGCCGCGCTCGGCAAGGCCGCCCTTGGCCGGGTCGCGCTCGCGGGCGCGGCCGGCGATGGCGGCAAAAGCGGCGACAACTTCGTCGTTGCCGGCGGCGAAACCCTGACGCAGGGCCTCACCGTCGGCTCGCTGCTCCGCACCGCGCTCGCCGAAGACACCCGCCGCATGGAACGCTTCGACCCTCGCCTCCTGCGCCCCCGCATCATGCCGTTCCTTGCGGGGATCGCGCTTAAATTTATCCGGTAGCCGCACCGGCATAAAAAACGAACGTCATCCCGGAAAACTTTCTCTTCGGCGAGCCAGCGAAGCGCCGCGAGACGAAAGAAAGTTTATCCGGGACCCAGTCACCGTTGACGCAAACGCTCTTGAACCGGCAAACAATTTCTATCCGCTGATCCGACGGGGTCCCGGATAAATTTTTCCCTTCACTACGCTCGGGTAAAATTTTCCGGGATGACGTTGAGTGCGAACACCGACACGGCGTTAAACCCTCTCCATCACCGCCCCGAAAAACCCGTCGGTGCCGTCCCGGGCGGGCGTGAGCGATAAATAGCTTTCGGAGGAAGAGTAGGGCACGAGGCGGAACTCCTTGTGATCCTCCAGAAACCGCTCCACCTGCCGCTCGTTTTCTTCCGGCAGCAGGGAACAGGTCGCGTAGATAAACCGTCCGCCGGGCCGCACAAGGCGCGCGGCGCTGTCCAGAATTTCCGCCTGCAGTTTCAACAGCGTTTCCAGCCCCGGCCCCAGCATGCGCCAGCGCGCATCCGGGTTGCGCCGCCAGGCGCCCACGCCGGTGCAGGGCGCGTCGGCCAGCACGCGGTCGAAACTCCCCTTGTGCTTTTTCACCCACGGATCGCGCTCGCTGCCGAGCGGCCTGATCTCGATATTGTGAAATCCCGCCTTGCGGAACCGCTCGGTGCTGCGCTTCAGCCGTTTTTCCAGAACGTCGCAGGCGATAATGCGCCCCTTGTTTTCCATCTGCGCCGCGATGGCCAGGGTCTTGCCGCCCGCGCCCGCGCAGAAATCCACGACGCGCATGCCGGGCTTCGCTTCCACCAGCTGCGCCACCAGCTGCGACCCCTCGTCCTGAATTTCCACCTGCCCGTTTTTCAGCATCGGCAGGTCGGCCAGAGATACCCGCTCCGCCAGCCGGATGCCGAACGCCGAAAGCCGGCACGGCTCCGCCTTGTATCCGGCTTTTTTAAGCTCGGCCAAAATCCCCTCGCGCGTTGCCTTCAACGGGTTCACGCGCAGATCCAAGGGCGCCTGTTTCAGCAGCGCCTCCATCTCCCGCATGAAATCCGTCCCGAACCGCGCCTTTAATAACGGTGCCGCCCATTCCGGGCATTCCACCTGCACCACATCCGGCATCTCGGGATGCATCACGGTATGCGTCTCCAGCATTTTCACCAGCATCCGCTCGTCATCGCTCAGCGGCTCCGGCGAAAACTTTTTGCCGTCGAACAGCTCATCGACCGTCGAAGGCTTCCGTTTTTCCGCCAGCACCAGCCACGCGATCAACAGCCGGCGGGGCGTGATCCTCCCCCTCAAGGGGGGAAGAACCATAGTGCTCTCTCCGCCAACCGTTCTCTCCACCCACCATGAAAGCCGCATCCGGTGCCGCAGTACCGCATAGACCACCGTCGACACCGCCGCCCGGTCCTTGCTGCCGATATACCGCCGCGCCCGGAAATACCCGCTCGCCAGCGCATCCGCCGGACGCGGCACCGTATCGATTTCAGTAAGCAGGTCGAGAACGGCCTGAAGCCGGGCAGAGGGGGTCATGTTGTTGAGGGTGGATTAATTATGAGCGCGGCGCGAACGATATGACATTTGCCGCGACTCTGCCACCGGTGTAAGGTGTATGCGGCCTGACAGAGATATCTTTGCTCAATGGTAGAATGCGGGGCAATGAAACTCTATCCGTTACCGGCCGATTATCATTCAAAGTAGCTTCTGCGGCATTGAGGAACGCAATCGCATCAGCCTTGCCGATTTTAGTCAGAATTTGGTGTTGAACGGAAGGTTGCGCGAGCGCATCGAAAACCGCTTGCTTCGGAACATGAAAAGGGTCGCTATCGGCGTCGATGCCAAAATATACAAGTGATTGAGATAAATTTTTTCCTTCAGCTACAAAACAAACACGGACATCACGTTCGGCTGTAGATGTAGTGGGATGGAGAATAACAGGCTGGGTGCCTGATCCATATGCATTCTCCGTACTAAAATCCAACGCCAGAGATATAGCCATGAAGATTTACAAATCCGCTATGAATTGCCTGAAAGTGAATTCAATAAAATTTTCACTCTAAGTCTAGCGAAAATGTCGCAGCCTGGCTTTGCTTAAATTACTTGCGCAGCCGGAATTAACCTTAACCCTCCCGCCAGTAATTCGGCGCCTCCGCCGTAATCTCCACGTCATGGGCATGGCTTTCCTTGAGGCCCGCGCCGGTAATGCGCACAAATTGGGCCTTTTTCTGCAGCTCGGCGATGGAGGCGGCGCCGGTATAGCCCATGGCCGAGCGCAGCCCGCCGATCAGCTGGTGGATGATATGCTCCACCGGCCCCTTATACGGCACGCGGCCCTCGATGCCTTCGGGGATCAGCTTGCTGGGCTCGGCGTTTTTCTGGAAATAGCGGTCGGCCGAGCCGTCGGCCATGGCGCCCATGCTGCCCATGCCGCGGTAATCCTTGTACGAACGGCCCTGATACAGAACCACATCGCCTGGCGCCTCGTCGGTTCCGGCGAACAGCGAGCCCAGCATCACCGCATCCGCCCCCGCGCCGATCGCCTTCGCGATCTCGCCGGAATACCGGATGCCGCCATCGGCCACCAGCGGTATGTTCTGCTTGCGGCACGCCTCCGCCACATCCATCACCGCTGTCAATTGCGGCACGCCCACCCCCGCCACGATACGCGTGGTGCAGATGGAGCCGGGGCCGATGCCGACTTTCATCGCATCCGCCCCCGCGTCGATCAACGCCTTTGCCGCGTCACCCGTTGCGATATTGCCGGCCATGATCTGGGCATCGTTGGATAATTTGCGGATGCGCTTGACCTGGTCGATCACGCGGCTCGAATGGCCGTGGGCGGTGTCGACGACGATCATATCGGCCCCGGCCTCGATCAGCAGGCCCGCGCGCATTTCGCTGTCGGCGCCCGTGCCCGTCGCGGCGGCGACGCGCAGACGGCCTTTGTCGTCCTTGCAGGCATGCGGGTGCAGGCGCGCCTTCTCAATGTCCTTCACGGTGATAAGCCCGATGCAGCGATACGCTTCGTCGACCACAAGCAATTTTTCGATGCGATGTTGATGCAGCAGTTTCTTGGCTTCTTCCGCGTCCACGCGGTTGCGCACGGTGACGAGCTTGTCTTTCGTCATGAGCTCCGAAACCGGCTGCTGCATGTTGTTCGCGAAACGCACATCGCGGTTGGTGAGAATGCCGGCCAGCTTCCCGTTCGGCGCCTCGACCACCGGAATGCCCGAGATTTTATATTCCGCCATGATGCGCAGGGCTGATGCCAGCGGCGCGTCCGGATTTA
>JBFWTA010000241.1:0-3872 GCA_050248075.1 Bdellovibrionales bacterium
GCTGGGCCGCGGCCTGCCGCCGGTTTACGACCGTGGCGCCCTGAAACTCACCGACGCCGACCGCGAAGCGCTGAAGGCGCAGGGCCGCACGCCGCACTGGCGCTTTAAACTCGATGCCGGCGATGTCGTCTGGGACGATGCCGTTCAGGGCCGCAAAAGCTTTCCGGCGTCGTCGCTGTCCGATCCCGTTTTGCTGCGCGAAGACGGCGTGCCGCTTTATACCTTTTCGTCGGTCGTGGACGATGTCGATTTCGGCATGACGCATATTATTCGCGGCGAGGACCATGTCACCAACACCGCCGTGCAGATTCAGATCTGGCAGGCGATGACCGACAGGCCGCCGCCGGTTTTCGCGCATTTTCCGTTGATCGTCAGCGCCAGCGGCATCGAAATGAGCAAGCGTCTCGGCACGCTCAGCATCGCCAGCCTGCGCGAGGAGATGGAGATCGAGCCGATGACGATCCTTTCGCTGCTGGCGCGGCTCGGCACATCCGATCCGGTTACGCCCGGCCTGTCGCTGAATGAGTTGGCCGCCGGTTTCGATCTCGGCAAAATCTCGCATTCGACGCCGAAATTCGACACGGAAGATTTAAAGGCGCTGAACGCCAAAATCCTTCATCTCACCCCCTTTGCGGCGGTGAAAGACCGGCTGCAGGCCCTGCAGGCGGGCGCTATCGACGAGGCTTTCTGGAACGCCGTGCGCCCCAATCTCGGCAAGCTGAGCGATGTGCGCCAGTGGTGGCAGGTGGCGAAAGGGCCGGTCACGCCGGCGATTGCCGACAGCGCCTTTGCCGCCGCCGCGGCCGATGTTCTGCCGCCGGCGCCGTGGGACGAAGGCACATGGCCGGCATGGACGAATGCCGTGAAAACAAAAACCGGCCGCAAGGGCAAGGAACTTTTCATGCCGCTGCGCCTGGCGCTCACCGGCACGGATCACGGGCCGGAGATGAAGCTGCTGCTGCCGATGATCGGCCCGGAGCGCGTGAAGGCGCGGCTGGCGGGGAAGGCGGCATGACGCTTCGCATTCACAACACCCTGTCGCGGCAGAAAGAAGAATTTGCGCCCCTCGATCCCGGCCATGTGCGCATGTATGTCTGCGGGCCGACGGTCTATGATTTTGCGCATCTCGGCAACGCGCGGCCTGTCGTGGTGTTCGATACGCTGTATCGTTTACTTAAACGCCATTACCCGCGCGTCACCTATGTGCGCAACATCACCGATGTCGACGACAAGATCATGGCCAGGGCCAAGGAGAGTGGCGAGAGCATCGACAGCATCACCACCCGCACCACGCAGGCCTATCACGACGACATGGCGGCGCTGAATGCCCTGCCGCCCGATAGCGAGCCGCGCTGCACCGGGCATATCCCGCAGATGATCGCGATGACGGAAACGCTCATTCAAAAAGGCCATGCCTATGTGGCCGAAGGGCATGTGCTGTTCAACGTGCCGTCGATGAAAAATTACGGCGAACTCTCGCGACGCCCGCGCGACGAGCTGATCGCCGGGGCGCGGGTCGATGTGGCGCCTTATAAAAAGGACCCGGCGGATTTCGTTTTGTGGAAGCCCAGCACGCCGGATCAGGTCGGCTGGGACAGCCCGTGGGGGCGCGGACGGCCGGGATGGCATATCGAATGCTCGGCGATGGCGAAACAACATCTCGGCGTTACCTTCGACATCCATGGCGGGGGCCTCGATCTTATTTTTCCGCATCACGAAAACGAGATTGCCCAAAGCCGTTGCGCCCATGACGGCGCGCCGCTGGCGCGTTACTGGATGCATAACGGCTTCCTCACCATCGACAGCGACAAGATGTCGAAATCGCTCGGGAATTTTTTCACGGTGCGGCAACTGCTGGCGAAAGCCCCCGGCGAGGCGCTGCGCCTCGCGCTGCTCACCGGCCATTACCGCCAGCCGCTGGATTTTTCGCCGGAGGCCCTGGAGAAAGCCAAACAGACTCTGGATCGGTGGTATGGCGCGCTGCGTTCCGCAAGCGCCGTACAGGCGGCGCCAGCGAAACCGCCGGAAGCTTTCGAGGCCGCATTGCTGGACGATCTCAACACGCCGCTGGCGATTGCCGAACTTCATGAAATGGTCAATGCCCTCAACCGCGCAGGCACGCCCGGCGAACAGGCGCCCATCAAGGCGCAGATCCTGGCCGCGGGCGAGGCGTTGGGCCTGCTGCAACAGGACCCCGAAGCCTGGTTCAAAAGCCAGCCCGCCAGCGCCCTGGGCCCCACCGACATCGAAATCGACGCCCGCATCGTCGCGCGCCTCGACGCCCGCAAGGCCAGAAACTTCGCCGAAGCCGACCGCATCCGCGACAGCCTCGCGGCGCAGGGGGTCATCCTCGAGGACGGGCCGGGTGGAACGACGTGGCGGCGCACATAACGTCATCCCGGAAAATTTTTCCGAGCGCAGCGATGGAAAAATTTATCCGGGACCCAGTCAGCGTTGAAACAATAACACTGTAACCGGCCGCATAATCTCTATCGGCCAGTCTGACTGGGTCCCGGATAAACTTTCTTTCGTCTCGCGGCGCTTCGCTGGCTCGCCGAAGAGAAAGTTTTCCGGGATGACGGCGTTTTTTTAATTCTTCAGAAAAATCCTGTACGCCGGATTGTTCGTTTCGTCGTAGGCCGCAAAATCGAGCGTGCGGATGAAATCGGCGAAATCCTTGCGGTCCTGACGGGAAACCTGAATGCCGATCAGCACGCGGCCATAGGCGGCGCCGTGGTTGCGGTAATGGAACAGGCTGATATTCCATTTATGGCTCATGGCCGTCAGGAATTTCGACAACGCGCCGGGGCGTTCCGGAAATTCGAAGCGGTAGAGAATTTCATCCGTCAGTTTCGGCGGGCGGCCGCCGACCATATAGCGCACATGCTCCTTCGCCAGAGCGTTTTCCGTAAGGTCGCGCGCCTCGAAACCGTGATCCCTGAGCCGGGCGATGAGCGCGGGACCTTCCTGTTCGTAGTTCGCCACCTGTACGCCGGCGAACACATGCGCTTCGGCATCGGTGAAATAACGGTAATTGAATTCGGTAATGCTGCGGCGCCCCAGCAGCGAGCAGAATTTAAGCAGGCTGCCCGGCGCCTCGGGAAGGGCGACGGCCATCAGGATCTCGCGCTTTTCGCCGACCGCAGTGCGTTCGGCCACGTGGCGCAGGCGTTCGAAATTGATGTTTGCACCGCTGACGACGGCCACCAGATCGCCGATTTTTCTTTTGGCGTGCTTCTGCGCATAGATCTTGGCGCCGGCGACCGCAAGGGCCCCCGCCGGTTCGGCGACCGAGCGCGTGTCGGTGAAAATATCCTTGATAGCCGCGCAGATTTCGTCGGTGCTGACCCGAATGACGTCGTCCACGCGGTCGCGGTTGATGCGGAAAGTTTCCTCGCCGGTCTGCGCCACGGCGACGCCGTCGGCGAAAATGCCGACCTGGTCCAGTTTCACGCGTTTCCCGGCCTTCATCGCCTGGTACAAGCCGTCGGCGTCGTCCGGTTCCACGCCGACGATCTTCACGTCGGGCCGCGCGAATTTGACGTAGGTGGCGATGCCGGCGATCAGCCCGCCGCCGCCGACCGGCACGAAAATCGCCTCGAGCGGCCCGGCATGCTGGCGCAGAATTTCCATGCCCACCGTCCCCTGCCCGGCGATCACGTCCGGATCGTCATAGGGATGAATAAAGGTCAGCTTTTTCTGCTTTTCCAGCTTGCGCGCATGGGCATAGGCTTCGTCATAGGCGTCGCCGTGCAGCACGGCTTCGGCGCCATATCCATGCACCGCCTTAACCTTAATTTCTGGCGTTGTCACCGGCATGACGATTACCGCCTTGATCTTCAGTTTTTTCGCCGCCAGCGCCACGCCCTGGG
>JBFWTA010000242.1:0-3799 GCA_050248075.1 Bdellovibrionales bacterium
GGATTCCAGTACAATGTAATTCACTTGGGACAAAGCTAAAGCCGAAAACAATTATGCCAAACACGGCGTCAGGCCCGAATGGGCGAAAGGAGTGTTTACGGATCCTTTCTCCATAGAATTCCTTGACCAAAGGCACGATTACGGCGAGGAACGCTGGATAATCCTTGGCATGGCACACGATCGTCTGCTGACGGTGGTCTATACGATGAGAAACGACAGCATGCGCTTAATTTCGGCTCGCGCCGCGGCACCTCATGAACGACGGATGTATCATGAAAAAAACACCGAAAACGACGAAGCCTGACTGGAAACGTCTCGATGCAATGACCGCACGGCAACGCCATGCGGCGGCTCTTGACGATCCGGATGCGCAGCCGCTGACTTCCAAAGATCTCAAGCATATGAAGCGCACGCCTCAAGTCCGGGTAATCCGCCGTGCATTGGGATTGACGCAGGAAGAATTCTCCGCCCGCTATCATATCCCTTTGGGCACCCTGCGCGACTGGGAACAGGGGCGCGCCACGCCTGATCAACCCACACAAGCCTATTTGACGGTTATTGCCCGCAGCCCGGAAGGGGTGGAGATGGCTCTGGCAAGATAATTCTGCCGATATTCTGGAAATCCGCCGTGTGGTTCACGGCGCCAGGAATATCGAGATACTTCTGGATCCCTAGGATGGCATCACGATCCACCCCCTCGCTCTTCTCCGAAACGGTGGCCCGCCCGCTGGCGGCGCAGTTGCGGCCGCAGAAGCTGGCCGATGTGGTGGGGCAGGACCATATACTGGCGCCCGGGGCGCCGCTGGGGCGCATGCTGGCGTCGAAACGTCTCGCCTCGCTCATCCTCTGGGGACCGCCCGGCGTCGGCAAGACCACCATCGCCCGCCTGCTGGCCGACGACGTCGGCCTGCATTTCGAACCGGTTTCCGCCGTAGCCTCCGGCGTCGGCGATCTGCGCAAGATATTCGACGCCGCGCAACAGCGCCGCGAGGCCGGGCAGGGGACCCTGCTGTTCGTCGACGAGGTCCATCGCTTCAACCGCGCCCAGCAGGATGTTCTTTTGCCCTATGTCGAGGACGGCACCGTCACGCTGGTCGGCGCGACCACCGAAAACCCGTCTTTCGAACTCAACGGCGCCTTGCTGTCGCGCGCGCAGGTGCTGGTGCTCAACCGCCTCGACGACGACGCGCTGGAGCTTCTGCTCGGACGCGCCGAAACGGCGATGAACAAAAAGCTGCCGCTGACCGGCGAGGCGCGCACCGCGCTCAAGGCCATGGCCGACGGCGACGGGCGCTATCTGCTGGTGATGGCCGAGGAGCTTTTTTCCCTGCCGCCGAACGAAAAACTCGATCCGCAAAAACTCGCCGATTTCGTCCAGCGCCGCCGCCCGCTGTATGACAAGGCGCAGGAAAGCCATTACAACCTCATCAGCGCCCTGCACAAATCGCTGCGTGGTTCCGATTGCGACGCGGCGCTGTACTGGTTCGCCCGCATGCTGGCGGGCGGCGAGGACCCGCGCTATATCGCCCGCCGCCTCACCCGCTTTGCCAGCGAGGATATCGGCCTCGCCGATCCGCAGGCCTTGCCCGTCGCGCTCGCCGCCTGGGAAGCCTATGAACGCCTCGGCAGTCCCGAAGGCGATCTGGCGCTTGCCGAACTCGTGATCTATCTCGCCACCGCGCCCAAATCCAACGCCGCCTATACCGCGCTCGGCGCCGCCCTGCGCGCCGCGAAAGAACACGGCTCCCTCATGCCGCCCAAACACATCCTCAACGCGCCCACCAAGCTCATGAAAGACCTCGGCTACAGCGCCGGCTACGAATACGACCACGCCGCCGCCGACGCCTTCTCCGGCCAGAACTATTTCCCCGACACTATGCCCCGCGAAGAATTCTACCAGCCCGTCGAACGCGGCTTCGAACGGGAAATCAAAAAGCGGCTGGAGTATTGGGGGGAGTTGCGGCGGAAGCGAAGCGGTTAGAAATTTGTCCGGGGGATGTCATGAAAAATAAAATTTTACAGCCGACATGCACCATAGCCACTCGCCGGAATAAAGCACATGATGTTTCAGTATCGACAGCTGTCGCGGAAGCGTTCCTCCCCCGCACCGTCATCCCGGCGTAAGCCGGGATCCAGCGGCGAGCGGCAGCGAGCGAAAAAATGACGGTGATTCAGGCAGGAACACGGTGAGTCATTAACGCGCGGACGCGCGTTTACTGGATTCCGGCTTGCGCCGGAATGACGAAAACGGGTTTTTTGTGCAAAGCCGGCAAGGGGAGAGGAACGCTGCCGCGACAGCTGTCGATACTGAGACTTTATCAGGGATTAATGGAATTCTGGGGACGATTACAGAACTCCTCCTAAAAATACCGCCGAAACATCCGCACGAAAACCGGCAGCGCCGTGCCGCTTAAAAGAATACCACTGGCCAGCGCGGCGATGACGCCGTAATGGTCGGCGATAAGACCTAAAATCAAGGCGGCCGCGCCCGATACCAGGCTTCCGCCAAACGTAATGACCGAGGACATGGTGGCGCGCTGCCGGTCGTTGAATTCTTCCTGCATGATCTTGTCGCGCGCGACCATATAGGCGCCGAAAAAACCAGACCCCGTGACGAAAATCAGCGGCGAGACGATATTCGCCATGAACACCGCCGCCAGTCCGCTGACCAGCCCATAGGCCGAGGCGGCGGCCAGGGCAAAGGCCGGTTTGATCCGGTCCAGAATTTTTCCCGAAAACCAGTAACCCGCAAAGGCGAAAATATGGGCCAGCATGCGATAGGCGGCGACCGCCCATGTGGGCCATACCATATTGACGAAAGCCGTGTTGAACATGAACGACGCCTCGCCAAAGCCATAGCTGATCGATTGCGCAACGGTCAGCAGCCGCAGGCGGGGATTGCGCCATACCGTCCGCAAGGCCGACATGAAATGCGCCAGGCTTTTTTCCTCCACCTCGATATGCGTGCGCGGTTCTTTCATCAGCAGGCTTACGATAACGGCAAGAATTTGCGGAATGATGCCGAGCATGAAAACGATGCGCAGACCGAAAGGCGCAATGAAGCCGGCCAGAAAGGCGGAAACCCCCAGCCCGATCTGGAACATGCTGCTGGCGCGTCCCTGATAATGATGAAAACGCTTTTCCTTCCCTTCGGCCTTCAATGTTTCGTACAGCATGGCGTTGTTATTGCCGCTGAACAGGGCAAGGCTTAATCCGAACAGCGTTGCGCCCAGGATGAAAACCGCAAAATGGCTGCCGAAGGCGTAACAGGTCAGAGACAGCGCGTAACTCGCCGATCCGCAGGCGAGCGTGGCGCGGCGGCTGAAGCGGTCCGAAAAAATTCCCGTCGGAATATCCAGCAACGCCGCCATCAGGGTTTCCGTGGCGAGTATAAGCGTCGCCGCCGTATATGACCCCGTGACCTGCTCGAAATAAATAAGCACGAACGGCGCCTGAAACCGGAAATCGGTGAGCAGATTATGAAGATAGAGCAGGCGGATATTGCGATGCATGCCGTCAGGCTATCCAACTCCCCGCGCCATGAACAGCACCGCCCGCCTCCCCAAAAAAAACACTGGACACCCGGCCCCGGATATGAGAAATATCCCATTAACAGAGGGATGTAGGAAAATTTTTAGTTATATGAAGGAGTTGATGGAAATAGGCGGAACCTCCGGGTTCCGTTTTTGGTGCGGAATAGGAAGCTATAGGTTCCTAAAATACGCACCGGATTTCAAGCAGATTGCGTATATTTCATTGCCTTAGGCCGCGCGGATGCTTATTCTCGCGGTGTCGAACC
>JBFWTA010000243.1:0-3798 GCA_050248075.1 Bdellovibrionales bacterium
AATGGCTGCCGCCGTACCAACGACATAGGGCAATTCGATCACGCGTGCGACTCTCCCGGGATTGCCGGTCTTTTTATGATGGCTTACCAAAGCATCCAGCAAGGCTTCCTCCCCCATGCTGATGAGTTCGGCCACAGTTGTCGCAGGCAATGGGGTGAATTTTGGCCCGACTCTCTGCCGGCCGGAGAAATGACTTTCAAGATGGCTCCATAGGTCGGGCGATTCGGCGGGCTTGTAGTGAAATCCGGCCTGTTCGAGATAACGAATGGATTCCGAATGCAGCATAGAAATTCCCCGGCTTTTGAAAAGAAAGCCAAGGATAATTCTTTGTCTTTAAGAGCGGTTTAAAGTTCCAAGCAATTTTCAGGAATTGCGTTGAAATACATAAAACTTTTCTTCGTCATCCGCATCCATCGCCAAACTCGGGGACTGAAAATCAGCAATCCACATCATTAATATTATCATTAAATATCAGTAGCTTAAAATAATTCCACACCCATGTCGGGAGGGCATGAAAAGTTTGTGGCGCGGGCCTCAAACTCTCAAGCGTCGAAAACAAAAAACCCCTGCTCGGCTTGCCGGCAATCGCTCGGCACTCTGAACAGGGGATGTTTTTTGGAAAGTATCAACCGCCGAATGGCGGCGAAGATTAGATCTTCTTCTTCTTCGCGGTTTTCTTTTTGGCAGTCTTCTTCTTGGCAGCCATAGGAACCTCCTGGTTAGAGTAGAGAACCCAAGGTTGTGTTTATGCGCATGAAGAGTCAACTATATTTTGATCTTCTACAAAAAATTGGCGATGAATCTTCGCGTATCGTCGATTGCGTTGCATGTGTGCAACGGTTTTCACGTCGCAAATATATAAAAATTTGTTTTTGAAGCGTCTCGCGATAAAAATTCTTTCGTCGACCGCACGACGAACGCGAGTAGCTTGCCAATTGCCTGAGCAAAAACATCGCGCAAAAATTTTTCCATGCGGCACCAAAAAAAATAATTTTGGAAGGATTGCCTGTCATACAGATGGAAAAAAGCGCATAAGAATGTGACGCAGATTTGCTGTTATTGGCTTTCGGTAAAATAAACCGGCGCATGACGTTGGCCGGACTGCCCATGACCGGTTTCAAGGTCGAACACAAGGCCAGACGGGTTCCTCGCAAGCCAGTACGAAGGATTGAGGCACTGGCCTCGCGGGCGGACGGGGAAAATGGGGATGGTGGGCCCGGCAGGATTCGAACCTGCGACAACACCGTTATGAGCGGTGCGTTCTAACCGCTGAACTACAGGCCCTTCCCGGCTTTAAACTCATGCTGCACGACGACGGAGCCTTGCGCCTGCTCGATGGCCGCCGTGAGTTCTTTATGAAACCGGCGCGGATCGGCTACGCAGCCTATGGGCGAAATATCGCTGCCCGCGCCGTGAACGATAATCGTACCGTAATTAAGAATGCGCGCCAATACCGATTGGTCGAAATTAACGCCTGTGATGCGGCTGATCATGAGTTCGAAGGTCGAACGCGAAATAAATCCGTATTTGGCGATAACCCGGCGGTCGGTGATCACCAGTTCGGTCGAGGCCTGGCGGATATAGGACCCCAGCAGCAGCGTCAGGCCCATAAACACAATAACCGCCGCCACCAATCCGACCGGCCGCGTGTAGGTATCCAGCGCGGCCGAGCCGAACATAAATCCGATAATCTGCGGAATGAAATAGGCGATGAGCCCGCCCGCGGCGATAAAAACCAGCGCCTGGAAGTAAATAATCCAGTGGAGCATCGCGACATAAAGGATTTGCTCGTCAGGCGCGACAATTTTTCGGACATAAGTAAGCATGCGGCTGCCTTACCCGGTTTTGCGGTGAGTATTGCCGGTTTCTTCCTGCGCGGCCAGAAATTTTTCGGCTTCCAGAGCCGCCATGCACCCCATGCCCGCCGCCGTCACGGCCTGGCGGAACACCTTGTCTTTCACGTCGCCCGCCGCATAAACACCGGGAATATTGGTCGCCGTCGAATCCGGGCGAGTGACGATATACCCGCTTTCGTCCATCTGCAGCTTGTTCTTGAAGATTTTGGTCGCCGGATCGTGGCCGATGGCAACAAACAGGCCAGACAAGGCGATGTCCTGCGTCTTGTTGGTTTTAACGTTGCGGATGCGAATACCGGTCACGGCGGGCGCGGGCTGCTGTTCGCCCAGCACATCCTCGATCACGCTATCCCAGATGACCTCGATCTTGGGATGGCCGGCAATGCGTTCCTGCAAAATCTTTTCGCCGCGAAAAGCATCGCGGCGATGGATCAGCGTCACCTTGCTGGCGTGGTTTGTGAGATAAAGGGCCTCCTCCATCGCCGTATTGCCGCCCCCAACCACCGCCACTTCCTTGTCGCGGAAGAAAAACCCGTCACAGGTCGCGCAGCCGGATACGCCATAGCCTTGAAACTTCTTTTCGCTATCCAGCCCCAGCCACCGCGCCTGAGCCCCGGTGGCGATGATAACGGTATCGGCCACGAACACATCGCCGGAATCCGCTGCGCATTTAAACGGGCGCTGGGTAAAATCGACATCGTTGATGGAATCGAAAACGATTTCCGTTCCCACCTTCGCCGCCTGCGCCTGCATCTGCTCCATCAGCCACGGCCCCTGGATGGTTTCGGCGAAGCCGGGATAATTTTCGACATCCGTCGTTATCGTCAGTTGTCCCCCGGGCTGCATGCCCTGAACAAGAATGGGCTTCAGGTTCGCGCGCGCCGCGTATATGGCGGCGGTGTAACCCGCCGGGCCGGCGCCGATGATGAGGGTTCGGGTGGTGTGTGTTTTAGCCATAAGCGGATATTGCCACAGCCCGCGTTAAAACCAAATAATTCAATTTATTATAAACGCGGATCGTTAGACCCTGTTTTCAGCAATTTCACTAGCTTTAGGAATATTTTTGATTTTTTTCCCTGCCGCCGTGCTGGCCTTGATCAGGTCAAAATGGCTTTGCAGATTCATCCAGAACTGCGCCGAATTTCCAAAAAATTGTCCCAGGCGGAGAGCCGTATCCGCCGTAATGCCCCTTTCGCCGCGGACAATTTCGTTAAGCCGGGCACGTGACATTTTCATCGCGGAAGCCGCTGCGCTGATCGAAAGACCATACTCGTCGAGAAATTCCTCTTTCAAGAACACGCCGGGCGAGACAAAGTGAACGCGCTTTCCGGAAGTGATATCCGAAAAATCGACACGGCCGGCATCGAGATCTTCACGTTTGATTGCCATGTAAGCCTCCTAATGATAATCGACCAATTCCACGTCGAAAGCGTTGCCCTGTACGAAACGAAAGCAAATGCGCCATTGGTCGTTAACGCGAATGCTCCAATATCCCCCACGGTTGCCGGACAAAGCCTCTAGCCAGTTACCCGGAGGCTCGCGTAATTCCGAAGGGGCCGTCGCCGCATCTATGGCCAACAACTTTTTGTGCGCCCTGTTCACCACATCGCTTTGCATACGCTTGAGCGAATATCCGGCAAAAATCGCTGCCGTTCGCTTATCCGCAAAGCTTTTGATCATGGATAATTGTATCGAATATCGATACAAAACGCAAGTCCAAAAATAAGCCTAAAATCCAAACATATGATCCAGGCTGAACGCCGTCTCCCCGCGCACCAGCCCGTGATAGCCGAATAACCGGCACGTCGTGTCGCGGATGAGGACATAGGCGTGCTTTCCGGCGGATTTGATCTCGTCACCGGTAAACATCTCGCTTACGCGCCATAGCAATGAACCGCTGCAGGCGATCCGGACATTACGGCGCGCGACCTCCACGCCCTTG
>JBFWTA010000244.1:0-3781 GCA_050248075.1 Bdellovibrionales bacterium
GCACAATATGGCCAAACGTAAAAGGGGTCGTGACCTGGACGGGCGGTAATTGCAAACTCCTCATTCCGAAACTGGAAAAACTGCTTCCCCCGCAAACAAAAATTATCGAGGCGGGTTATTTGTCTACGGAGTTTCGCGGAACGATAACGATAGATTGCAACCGGAACCTTGGACTCCCCACACTGGACGATAACTTCTACGAATTCGCGCCCGTAGAAACCTGGGATCGCGGTGACCGTCACACTTTGCTCTTATCCCAACTTGAAAAAGGCAAACGATACTACATTATCGTAACCACGCCCAACGGACTCTATCGCTATTTCATCGACGATATCGTCGAGGTTACCGGCCATTTTGAAAGCACGCCTACGTTGTCATTTGTACAAAAGGCCAAAGGCATCACAAGCCTTACGGGCGAAAAGCTTTATGAAAACCAGGTAATAGAGGCCATGGCATATACGGCCCGTTTGCATGGATTGGATGCGACCTTTTTCATGATGCTCGCCAACCGCGAGCATTTTTCCTATGTTCTCTACATTGAGTGCGACAACAAATTTGAGACAAAAATGGTCTCCGATACCTTCAATGCTTGCCTCAGTCGCTTGAACCTGGAGTATTCATCAAAAGTCGATAGCGGCAGATTGAAACCGGCGCATGTGAGAAAATTGAAAAACAAAACGGCAGATGCATATAAAGCTTTTTGCCTTAATTCGGGGCAAAGGGAAGCGCAATTCAAATTTGTCCATCTGCAATATCATAATGATACGTCTTTCACTTTTGAAAAATATACCGAAACATGAAACTGACGAATATCGAACTGCGTAAGCTGGAAATTCCTTTCCGCGTATCCTTTCGGCACGCTTCGGCGGAGCGATCCGTTACCGAGACAGTGATTGCAATCGCGCATTCGGAAACCGGTTTGAAAGGATATGGCGAAGGCTGTCCCCGGCAATATGTTACAGGCGAAAATATCGAAAGTTGCACGAATTTCCTGGATCTATACCGCCACGTTATTCAAGAAATACGAGGCACAACCGACCTTAAGGCATTTGTCGATAACAACACCCACGTCATCGACAAACACCCGTCAGCATGGTGCGCCATAGAAATCGCACTATTAGACCTGATAGGGAAAGAGGAAAACACATCGATCGAAGCAGTACTCGGCCTTCCAGAGATCAATGAGAAATTCGAATACACCGCCGTGCTCGGGATATCGAAGCCAAAAATTTTTCAAAGCCAGCTGGAAATGTATCTTAAGTTTGGATTCCGTGATTTCAAGATTAAGATTTCCGGCGATGCTGTAAATGATGCGACAAATATTAAAGGCGTTCTTGGCACGGAACCGAATGCCAAGATAAGGCTCGACGCCAATAATTTATGGAAGGGATGCGACGAAGCACATGAGTATCTGTCCGCTTTACAGCCGTATTTTTGGAGCATCGAAGAGCCATTGAAAGCCGGTGATTACTCCGGCCTTCAAAAACTTGCCTTACAACAGAACTGCAAGATTGTTCTCGATGAAAGCCTATTGACGCTGCAACAATTAGATGAACTTCAAGAAAACCCGGAAATATGGGTGCCTAATATTCGCATCTCCAAGATGGGAGGCTTGCTTCGCTCTCTGGCTATCGCCAGCGAATGCGCAAAACGCGGAATGAGTTTCATTGTCGGGGCACAGGTCGGTGAGACAAGCCTACTAACACGAACGGCATTGCCGCTGGCAAACAGATACATTGCGAACGTAATCGCTCAGGAAGGGGCTTTTGGCACTTATCTATTGGAGAGGGATATCACGGATAAACCCATTATGTTTAGTACATACGGGCGCTTAACCTTAATCCCAGAAAGCAAAGACGGTCTAGGCGTGCATGTGGACGACTTAACATTCTAAAGTCTGCATCAAATTTCTTCGAAGATTCAACACCTGTTCCCTAAAATGCGTTCTAATTGTATCCAGTAGGGGACGCCATTAATACAACCCCGGTACCAATGCTCAACCTTTAAACATGCCTGGCCTGTGCGTTAACCATAAAAGGGCGTTGGTGAAACTGTTTTCGAACAGTATATTGTGGCGGGATTTAACAGATAAATTAGTCCTATGGATACGAAAACGTAATACTGTTCGTATAAATAGATTTGAATCTAGTCCCGATCATAATCAGTCGCCGGTTACGGCACCGGCTTTCGAAGATGCCGATACGCGAAATTTTTATTGGAAAACTTATATAACGGGTAATTCCATTGAGCGACAGTCCCAATCAGCCGCCCCTGGCCAGGCGTGTTATCCGTGGCGCCTATAACGGGCTGATCGATATCTTGCCCGATTACCTGGCGATTCAGCTTGAGTTTTTCCGGGTGTTCCGGCGCTTTGCCAATTTCCGCAATCCCCGGTCCATTAACGAGAAAATCAACTGGCGCAAGCTTTACCAGAAAGACGAACGATTCATTTTGTATTCCGACAAGATCGCCGTGAAAGATGAAATCGCGCGACTTGTGGGGACGGAATATGTGACGCCGAATTTATGGTCCGGCGAAAATCCGCGAGACATTCCCTTTGAACGCCTGACCCCGCCTTATGTCATCAAGGTCAATCACGGCTGGGGCAGCAATATATTCGTGCACAGTCAGAAAGACGTGAACAGGGAAGAGATATATGCCGTTATGGCCAAAAATCTTGCCAGCCGGCATGGCGGCCGCGCGCGCGAATGGTGCTATCAGCATATACAGCCAAAAATCCTTATCGAGCCGATGATTATATCGGCGGACGGCGAAGTGCCGGTCGATTACAAGTTTTTCTGCTTTCACGGCAGGGCGCATTTCGTGCAGGTGGATTACGACCGTTTCACCGGGCACAAGCAGAAGATGTTCGATTGCGACTGGAACCGGCTGGACGCCCGCTATACGTCCTATCCGCATACCAACCGCGCATCACCGAAGCCGAAACCGTGGCAGGAGATGCTGAGGGTAGCCGAAGCCATTGCCGCCAAGTTCGATTTCGTGCGTGTCGATTTGTATGTAACGCCGGACGATAAAGTGCGGTTCGGCGAGACGACCTTTTATCCGGCCGCGGGGATGGATACGTTCACGCCGCAGTCATGGGATTACGTTTTTGGCGAACCCTGGCACATCCCGAAAGCCGGGGAACAAAAAACCCAGACCGCCTGAAAAAAATTAGATCGCTAAAAATCCGCCGGCCATTCCATATTTGCCCGCTGTTATTTTTTCGGCAAAGCATCCAGCCGGGGGCGTTCCAGATCGCGCCCGCCATTCATCAGGGCGAACAGTTTCGGCGCCTTGCGTGCAAGTGCTGCGCCCAGAAACAGGCTTATGGTAACCGTAACGGTAACGCACAGGACATAATGCACAAGCATCCAGAAATCCGTCTCCGCCGGCAGCCAGGGCCATAACAGAATTTTGATGAACGCCAGAAGCGGCCAGTGCGCGGCAAACAGGAAAAAGCTTAATCCGCCGTAATCCGCAATTTTGTCGCCCCATTTTGTTTCGGCCAGTCGGTAAATCAGTCCCCAGCATCCCAGCACACCGACAAGGCGCATGGCGCGCGTTGCCGCATCCAGCCAGCCCGGGACATTGCCGGAGCCGAGATCAACGGCATAGGGCGCCAAAGCTCTGATTGCCGCCAGGCATATATAAAGAATTATCAAGGCCATGGTGACCGGGAAAGGAATGGTCATTCTTATGTGCTTGTGTCTTAGCAAAGCGCCCAGATAGAAAAAGAAGGGCACATCGGGCCGGAAGAAGAAACCGAGATGACTGCCGG
>JBFWTA010000245.1:0-3744 GCA_050248075.1 Bdellovibrionales bacterium
GGTTGCCGCGGCTGTCGATGTTTTCGCGGGCGTGACCGTAAGCTATCTGTGACATGGACCACCGTGGGGCAAAGGATTAAGGTTGAAAAAATCGTTTCCGATATGGGCTATAACATTCGCGCCGAATAGCGTGAAATCAATTCACCGTAAGCACAATGCTCCCTGACGATCTTCTTGAGAAAGCCATGCGCCGGGCGGCCGCGGAAGGCCGCAAATGGATGGGCGCCACCGCACCCAATCCCCCGGTCGGCGCCGCCGCCCTTAATGCCGAAGGCGACGTGCTGGCTGTAGCGGCCCACCACCGTGCCGGCGAGATGCATGCGGAAGCGGCGCTTATCGAAACATGCCGCAGGCAGAATGTTCTGGCCGGGGTTCATACGCTCTGCTCGACGCTCGAACCCTGCAACCATCAGGGGCGCACGCCGCCCTGCACCGAGGCGATCATTCATTCCGGCATCCGGCATGTGGCCATCGGCCTGCGCGACCCCAACCCGCATGTTGCCGGCGGCGGTATCGAGCGCCTGAAGCAGGCCCGGGTGGACGTCGTCAGCGGCGTGGACGAGGAAGAGTGCCGGCAGCTGATCGCGCCTTTTCTTTTTTACCTTGCGACAGGCAAGCCCTGGATCACCGTCAAGCGGGCTTTTGACCGTAACGGATCGCCGGTTCCGCCGCCCGGACAGAAAACCTTCACCTCGCCGGAATCCCTTCGGCTTGCGCATCAGCTGCGTAAAAAGTCGGATGCCATCATAACGGGCAGCGGCACCATTCTGGCCGACGACCCATTATTTACCGTGCGCTATGTGCCCGATCATCCCGGCAAGCGCCGGATGCTCGCCATCATCGATCGCCGCAAGCGGGCGCCGGCAAATTATCTTGCGGATGCCGCCGGCCGGGGCCTGGATGCCGCTGCGTATGACGATATTCGGGCGGCGCTCGACGATCTTGCCCGCCGCGGGGCGCGGGACATTCTCGTGGAGGCCGGGCCGCTTTTATCGGCGGCCATGCTGGACTCCCCATTTTGGAATTTGTCTGTTAGCATCCGTCAGGGCAATCCGGACCGCGTCGAGACGCATTTTAACCCCCGTCAATCGATCCCGTTTTCCACGGATCAGTTCCAGTGGGAATGGTTTTTGCCGGCGTAAGACACACAGATACCGATCATGATGGAACCGAAAGCCAGTTCTTTTCTGCCGACCCGCTTCGGCGATTTTCGCCTGCAGGCTTTTGCCGATGGCCGGGGCGTCGAACACCTTGCCCTCATCGCGGGCATGCCTTCGGATGGTTGTCTTGTGCGTCTGCATTCCGAATGCGCGACCGGCGACGCCCTCGGTTCCCTGCGTTGCGACTGCCGCGACCAGCTGGAATTGTCTCTGCGTATAATCAGCGAGGCCGGCGAAGGCATTTTCATTTACGTGCGCGGCCATGAAGGACGCGGCATCGGGCTCGTCAACAAGATCAAGGCTTATGCGCTGCAGGATGCCGGGCAGGATACGGTGGACGCCAATGTCTCGCTCGGCTTCGCGCCCGACGAGCGGGATTACGAGGCTGCGCTTGCTATCCTGCGTTCCTACGGCGTCAAGCGCGTGCGCATGCTTACCAATAACCGCAACAAACTCGAAGCACTCGAAAAGGGCGGCTTCGAGATAATCGAAACCGTGCCGCTATGGGCTGCGGTTAATCCGCATAATGAAACCTATATCGACACCAAGAAAAAACGCATGGGGCATATCGCGGTCCCGCGCGTGAAAAGCCACCAGTCTTCCTGAACGGCTTGCCGGCCAAAACAGTTCGACGCCACGAAATCGGCCAGCGATTCCTCATCCGCCGCAGTGTTTCGAAGATGCGCAACGGCGAAAAAGCCTTTTTTGTCGTCATTGCATATCTGCACCGTCGTATCGCCATCGTCCAGTTTCAGCGTGCAAAGCCCGCCATAGCTGTGATTGCCGCCGGCCGGGATATCCAGCAGGATTTCGCAGGCCGTAATTTTTCCGTCGATGCCGAGATCGTGCGCGCCCTTGTTAAAGGATGGAATGCGCGCATTGGCGTCTTCGGCAAAGATAACGTTATATGTTTTGCCGTTGATATCCATCGTGTCGGTCTGGCCGTCATCGGTCTGGGCGATGGCGGGGAAAAAGGCGAAAAGGCCGGCTGCCAGTAAAACGCCGGCTAAAGCTGCTTTCATCATGTCCTCCTGCGTTGGCTAGACAAGCCGGCCCTGATGAACGGCGGCTTCGATAAACGACCGGAACAGCGGATGCGGTTCCAGCGGGCGGGACTTGAGTTCGGGATGGAACTGCACGCCGATGAACCAGGGATGATCCCGGCGTTCGACAATTTCCGGCAACTGCCCGTCGGGCGAAAGGCCTGAGAAATAGAGTCCCGCCTTTTCCATCTGCGGCCGGAAATTAATATTCACCTCGTAACGGTGACGGTGGCGCTCGGCGATGCTGTCGGCGCTGTAAATCTCCCGCACCTTGCTGCCCTTGATCAGTTCGCAGGAATAGGCGCCGAGCCGCATGGTGCCGCCGAGATCGCCGTTGGCTTTGCGAATTTCCAGCTGGTTGCCCTTGAGCCATTCGGTCAGCAAGCCGACGACGCATTGATCACCGCCGTCAAACTCGCTCGACGCCGCTTTCGGCAGCCCGCCCAGATGGCGCGCCGCCTCGATCACCGCCAGCTGCATGCCGAAACAGATGCCGAGAAAGGGAATTTTGCACTCGCGCGCGAAACGCGCCGCCCAGATCATGCCTTCCGTGCCCCGCCGGCCGAAACCGCCCGGCACCACGATGCCGTTCACGTTTTCGAGACGGCGCGCCGCTTCCTTTTCGTCCCCTTCCAGCGTTTCGGACTCGATCCATTCCATCTTCACGCGCGCGTTATTGACGATGCCGCCATGCACCAGCGCCTCGTGCAGCGATTTATGGCTGTCGAGCATGCTCATATATTTGCCGACGATGGCGATGGTCACTTCGCTTTCCGGATCGCGCACGCGCTTGACGATGTCGTTCCACGGCGTGAGGTCGGGTTTCCTGCCGGCGGGCAGGTCGAAATAACGCACAACCTGCTCGTCGAAGCCCTGTTCGTGATAGCTGGCGGGAACCGCATAAATGCTGTCGACGTCCAGCGCCTGGATAACGCGTTCCGGCCTGATGTTGCAGAACAGCGCGATTTTCCGGCGCTCGCCTTCCGGCAAGGGCCGCTCGGCGCGGCACAGCAGGATTTCCGGCTGGATGCCGACGCTCAGCAATTCCTTCACCGAATGCTGGGTGGGCTTGGTCTTCAGCTCGCCCGCCGTCTTGATATAGGGCAGCAACGTGACATGAATGAAAAGGCTGCGCTCGCTTCCCAGCTCGTTGCCGAGCTGGCGGATGGCTTCGAGAAAAGGCAGGCTTTCGATATCGCCAACGGTGCCGCCGATTTCGCAGATACAGAAGTCCTCGTCGGCCAGATCGGCGCGCACGAAATCCTTGATGGCGTCGGTGACGTGCGGAATGACCTGCACGGTGGCGCCCAGGTAGTCGCCGCGCCGTTCCCTGGCTATAACGGTCGAATAAATCTTGCCGGTCGTGACGTTGTCGCTCTGGCGCGCGTCGACGCCGGTGAAGCGTTCGTAATGGCCCAAATCCAGATCGGTTTCCGCGCCGTCATTCGTCACATAGACTTCGCCATGCTGGATCGGGCTCATGGTGCCCGGATCGACATTGAGATAGGGGTCCAGCTTGCGAAGGCGAACTTTATACCCCC
>JBFWTA010000246.1:0-3729 GCA_050248075.1 Bdellovibrionales bacterium
TGCCTCTTTGCCTTGCCGTCCATCGCGATGAACCATTGCGGCGTGGTGCGGAAGATCAGCGGCGCTTTCGAGCACCATGAATGCGGATAGCTGTGATTGATATTCTACTTCGCCAGCAGCGCGTTGGCTTCGATGAGGGCCTTGATCACCGCGCCATTGGCTTCGCCGATCTTGCCGTCGGGCTTGTAGACATAAAGCCCGGCGAAACCTTTAACGTTAGGCAGATAGCGGCCATCATCTCCGACCGTTTCGTCGAATTTGATTTTATTCTTCTGACCAAGATTAAAGTCGTCCTCGCCGTGACCGGGAGCGATGTGGACGAAGCCGGTGCCGGCTTCAGTGGTGACGAAATCGCCATGAAGCAGCGGTACGTCGTAATCAAAGTATCCCTCACATCCGGGACGGCCACGAAATGGATGAGAACAAATTGTCTGCCTTAAATCCTTTTGACTAACATCACCAACATCTTCCAAGTCAGTAGTCTTTATGGCGTCTCCGAATTTAACAATCAGCGCTTCATCAACGACAAACCTGTCTCCAACCTTAGCTAAGGAGCCTTCACTTATACCCCTCACTTCCACTAATTTGTATATACCCCCAAAATGGTCTTTCGCTTTCTCAGCATATGCAATCGCCCTATTCCCGGGAATCGTCCATGGCGTCGTCGTCCAGATGACAACGCTGGCGCCTTCCATATCCTTGTTCGGCGATTTGATAACCGGAAACTTCACCCACAACGTCGTCGACTTATGGTCGTGATATTCGATTTCGGCTTCGGCGAGCACCGTCTTTTCGACGACCGACCACATGACGGGCTTCACGCCCTTGTACAGCAGGCCGTTGTCGAGGAATTTGTAAATCTCGCGCAAAATCTGCGCTTCGGCTTTTTTCGTCATCGTCGTATAGGGATGCGCCCAGTCGCCGCAGACGCCGAGGCGCTGGAATTCCTGCGACTGCGTTTCCTTCCACTTTTCGGCAAAGCCGCGGCATTCGGCGCGGAACTGGAGCCTCGGCACCGTGTCCTTGTCCTTGCCTTGCGCGCGGTACTGTTCCTCGATCTTCCATTCGATGGGCAGGCCGTGGCAGTCCCAGCCCGGCACATAGGGACAGTCATAGCCAAGCATCGTCATGCTGCGCACGACGATATCCTTGAGAATTTTATTGAGCGCGGTGCCGATATGGATGTTGCCGTTGGCGTAGGGCGGGCCGTCATGCAGCACGAATTTCTCGCGCCCCTTCCCCTGCGCCCGCAGCCGGTCGTAAAGATCCATCGCCCGCCAGCGCGCCAGCAATTCGGGCTCCTTCTGCGGCAGGCTGCCCCGCATGGGAAAATCGGTCTTCGGCAGGAAGACGGTGTCGCGGTAGTCGGGTTTCTTGGGTTCGGTCATAAGGATCTAGGATAATGGCCTAAAGTAAGGCGGTAAAGGAGTTTACTATAGCCCGCTCAGCCTGCCGTGTGCCATTTCAATATCTTTACCAATCTGCTCCCTTAACGCTTCCACGCTAGGAAATCGTTGTTCGGGGCGAAGGAAGTGGATGAGTTCGATTTCCCATTCCTGGCCGTAAATATCGTCGTAAAAATCGAACAGATGGAATTCCAGCAGTTCGGTTTCGCCGTCGACCGTGGGGCGCACGCCGATATTGGCGACGCCTTGCCGCAGCATCGGCTCGCCCGCGGGCCCGGCATGGACGGCGTAAACGCCGAATTTGGGACGCAGATACTGGCCGAGGGATATATTGGCGGTCGGCGCGTCCAGGTTGCGGCCGCGCCCCGCCCCGTGTTCCACAATGCCGCTGATCGACCAGGGGCGGCCGAGAATATGTCCGGCGGTCGCGAGATCGCCGTTCCGCAACGCTTCGCGCGTGCGGGATGACGACATGATCTCCCCATGCGAATCGCGGAATGGCGTCACTTCGGTGACGCCCACATTGTCGGGCGACAGCCAGCCGCGCAGACTCTGGATATTGCCGCCGCGCGCATGGCCGAACACAAAATCGAAACCGGCGATGACATGCTGCGCGCCGCAATCGCGCAGCAGAACCTGCTGCACGAAATCCTGCGCCGACAGCTCGGAAAACTCGGGCGTGAACGGGCGCACGATCACGTCGTCGATGCCAAGCCTGCGCAGCAGCCGGGCCTTGACGGGCGGCGGCGTGAGGCGGAAGGGAGCGATATGCGGTTTGAAAACGGAACGCGGATGCGGCTCGAAGGTCAGCACGCGCGCGGGAACCCCCATGCCATGCGCCTTGTCGATGGCGGCCTTGACGACCGCCTGATGCCCCCGATGCACGCCGTCGAAATTGCCGAGCGCATACACGCCACCCTTGACGGCGGGGGTCGCGGCTGAAACGGCGGCATCGGGCATGAAAGACTTTCCAAAACGGCAATCGGTGCTTAGGAAGGTTTATGATACGAGGAAACACGCCTCGATCTCAATACGCCCGAGCGATAAAATGACCGCGCCTCTGCCCGGCAAACTGCCGGATGCCAATTATGGGTTTCACGCCTGCGGCGACGGCGCCAGGCTGCGTTATGCCGTGGCCGGGCCCGAAAGCAGCCCGCGCGGCACTATCCTCGTGCTGCCGGGCCGCCGCGAATTTATCGAAAAAAAGCATTTCGAGTTCGGCGAGGAACTCACCCGGCGCGATTTCCAGGTGATATATATGGAATGGCGCGGCCAGGGGCTATCCACGCGCGCGCTGGACGGCCGGCGGAGGCAGCGCGACCACACGATGGATTTCGGCGTTCTGCTTGCCGACCTCACGGATTTTTACCGGAATGTGGTGAAACCCCGGCAAGCCGGACCGTTCATCGTCGCGGGGCATTCGATGGGCGGGTTGCTGGCGACTCTATGGCTGGCCGAACATGCGGAAGAAACCGGCGCGAAGGCACTGATCCTCACCGCGCCTGCTTTCGCCATCGGCGTGCCGCGCGGCACAAACCTTATCAGCCGGGCCCTGGCGCTTATGGGCGCGGAGTGGTACGCGCCGGGCATGCACGATTATAACGATATCGACCGCAAGCTTAATGTCCGCCTGCTGTCGCACGATGCCGAACGGAATGCGATCATCGAAAAGTATTTTGACGGCGTTCCCGACATGGCCGTCGGCGGCGTGACCTGGGGCTGGCTGGCGGCAGTATTCAGGATGCTGGCACGCATCAGGCAGCCGGATTTTCTGGAGCGCATTGCGCTGCCGGTGCTGGCGATCTGCGGCGGAAAGGATATCGTTACGCCCTCGGCGAAGTCGATTGCCCTGCTCCGCCGCATGCCGAACGTCGAAATCGTCACGATTCCCGGCGCGCTGCACGACATCATGAATGAAGCGGACAATTACCGAAGCGAAGCCTGGCGTGCCATCGACGGTTTTCTCAGGCGATTTACAACGGCATAACCGCCAGTTCCGCGCCGCGCGCGTTGAGCGTGAGTCTGACCTCCGCCCCGACCGGCAGGGTCGTGAGATATTTTCCGTGGCCGCAAGGAAAATTAAAACACAAAGGGATATCGGGCGGCAGGACATCCAGCAAAATATCGCGCAGGGATTTGCCGTAAGGTTTTTCGGTCTTTTTTGCGAAACCGGTCTCGCCGTCGGCAATATCGACCATTTCGCCGACGATCACCGCGCGCACACCAGAAAATTTTCCCGCAAGTTTCATGTGCTGGAGTTTTTCGGCTAGCTTAAACAGAACTTCATCCACGTCCTCGATAAACAGAATGCCGTTTTTCGCCG
>JBFWTA010000247.1:0-3715 GCA_050248075.1 Bdellovibrionales bacterium
CAAGTAAACATAAGATTATGGTTAATAACCCCGCAGAATCATCGTTTATTTATCGTCCATTTTGAGCGCCGCAATAAACGCCGATTGCGGAATCTCCACCTGGCCGAACTGACGCATTCGCTTTTTGCCTTTCTTTTGCTTGTCCAGAAGTTTGCGCTTGCGGCTGATATCGCCGCCATAACATTTGGCGGTGACGTCCTTGCGCATGGGCGAAATTGTCTCGCGGGCGACGATTCGGCCGCCGATGGCCGCCTGAACGGCGATCTTGAACAGCTGGCGGGGAATCAGCTCCTTCAGCCTCTCGCACAGCATTCGCCCGCGTTTTTCGGCATTGGCGCGGTGGACGATGGTCGAAAGGGCATCGACCGGTTCCTCGTTCACCAGGATCGACATCTTGACCAGATCGCCCTCGCGGTATTCGTCGATGGAATAATCGAAGCTGGCGTAACCACTGCTGATCGATTTCAGGCGATCGTAAAAATCGAATACCACTTCGTTAAGCGGCAGCTTGTAAACAAGCATTGCACGCGTGCCGACATAAGTAAGTTCAACTTGTTCGCCGCGCCGGTCGTTGCAAAGGGCAAGAATACCGCCGAGATACTGATCGGGTGTAAAGATGGTGGCCTTGATCCACGGTTCGTCGATCTTTTCGATCTGCACCGGATCGGGCATGTCGGCGGGGTTATGCAGCTCCTTGATCCCGCGCCCGTGCATGAGATGAATTTTATAAACGACTGAAGGCGCTGTGGTGATGAGGTCGAGATTGAATTCGCGCTCCAGCCGTTCCTGGATAATTTCAAGATGCAACAATCCCAGGAAACCGCAGCGGAAGCCGAAACCCAGCGCCGCCGAGCTCTCCGCCTCGAATTTAAAGCTCGCGTCGTTTAATTCCAGCTTGCCGAGCGACTCCCGCAGATGCTCGAACTCCGCCGCATCCACCGGAAACAAGCCGCAGAACACCACCGGCACCGAAGGCTTGAAGCCCGGCAAGGGCTTGTCCGCCAGGTTTTTTTCATCCGTAATCGTATCGCCCACGCGCGTATCGGAAATCTGCTTGATGCCGGCCGTGACAAAGCCCATCTCGCCAGGCCCCAATTCGCCGATCTCGATTTTTTTGGGCGTAAAGATACCTACGCGATCGATGTCGCGCGTGGCGGCGGTCTGCATGAAGCGCACCTTTTGCCCCTTGCGGATAACACCATCGATCACGCGCAACAGAACAACGACCCCCAGATAAAGATCGTACCAGCTGTCGACCAGCAGCGCCTTGAGCGGCGCATTCGCGTCGCCCTTTGGCGGCGGCAGGCGGGTGACGATGGCTTCCAGAACATCCTCGATTCCCTGCCCGGTCTTCGCGGAAACGGGAATGGCGCCGGAGGCGTCGAGCCCAATGACATCTTCAATCTGTTGCTTGATACGATCCGGATCGGCGGCGGGAAGATCGATTTTGTTGAGTACCGGCACGATTTCATGGCCGTTGTCGATAGCCTGATACACATTGGCCAGGGTCTGCGCCTCCACACCCTGCGACGCATCGACGACCAGAATGGACCCTTCGCAGGCCGCCAGGCTCCGGCTTACCTCATAGGCGAAATCCACATGGCCGGGCGTGTCCATCAGGTTGAGCTGATAAATCTCTCCATCCTTGGCCTTGTAGGTCAGGCGCACCGTCTGCGCCTTGATGGTAATGCCGCGTTCGCGCTCGATATCCATGTTATCGAGCATCTGCTCCTGCATCTCCCGCGCCTCTACTGCGCCGCAGCTTTGGATAAGCCGGTCGGCGAGCGTGGATTTGCCATGGTCGATATGCGCGATAATCGCGAAGTTACGGATGCGGGAGAGCGGGGTCATTTCAAGTTAACTAATAAAATATTGCCGGGACAGGACTTTTTACACATCAAATCAATTTATTCAACGCCTGAACCACCGAGCTTCCCATATCCTTCGTGCCCACCGGCTTCAGCCCGGGCGACAGGATGTCTGCGGTCCGTATAGCGGAATCCAGTACCGCCCGCACCGCCTTTTCGATCATATCCGCTTCGGCCGTCCATCCGAACGAGTAACGAAACATCATCGCGGCGCTGAGGATGCTGGCGAGCGGGTTGGCAACGTCCTTGCCCGCAATGTCTGGCGCAGAGCCGTGTATGGGTTCATACATCGCGGGTTGTCTGCCATTCGCATCCTTGGCCCCCAGCGAGGCCGATGGCAGCATGCCGAGCGAACCGGTAAGCATCGAGGCTTCATCCGACAGAATATCGCCGAAAAGATTATCGGTCACGATCACATCGAACTGTTTGGGATCGCGCAATAATTGCATGGCGCAATTGTCGGCGTACATATGGGTCAATTCGATATCCGCATATTCGGCGGCATGCAGTTTTGTCACTTCCTCGCGCCACAACAAGCCGCTTTCCATCACATTGGCTTTTTCGCAGGAGCAGACTTTTTTCCGGCGCTGCCGCGCAAGGTCGAACGCCACACGCGCGATGCGGATGATTTCGGAAGTCGTATAGACTTGCGTGTTCACGCCGCGGCGCTCGCCATTACCGATATCGGTAATGCCGCGCGGCTCGCCGAAATACACGCCGCCCGTCAATTCACGCACGATAAGAATATCAAGACCACGCACCACATCGGGCTTCAGGGTCGAGGCGTCGATCAACGCATCGAACACCATGGCAGGGCGCAGATTGGCAAACAGACCGAGTTCCTTGCGCAGGCTCAGCAGCCCCTGCTCCGGCCGTTTGTCATACGCGACCTTGGCCCATTTCGGCCCGCCCACGGCGCCGAGCAGAACGGCATCCGCCGCGCGGGCGCGCGCCAGAACTTCAGGCGCCAGCGGCACGCCGTGCCTATCGATCGAGCATCCGCCGACAAGATCTTCGCCAATCTCCATGGCCAGCCCGCGTTTGTCGCGAAACCACTCCAGCACCTTGCGCGTTTCGGCCATCCCTTCCGGACCGATACCGTCTCCGGGGAGGATGAGGATTTGTTTAGTCATGATCACTTCCTGTTAAAGTCGAATAACAAACGTCATCCCGGAAAATTTTTCCGAAGCGAAGCGCAGGAAAAATTCATCCGGGATCCAGTCAGGCTTTCGGAAAGAACTCATGAATCGGCTCAAGAGTGTTTGCGTCGGCGTTGACTGGGTCCCGGATAAATTTTCTTTCGTCTCGCTCCGCTACACTTCGCTCACCGAAGAGAAAATTTTCCGGGATGACGGTATTCTTAAACCCACGGCCTTTCTTGCTTCTGTTTCTTCTCATACGTCGAAATATCGGCGGCATGCTGTTCCGTCAGACCGATATCGTCCAGCCCGTTCAGCAGGCAATGGCGGCGGAACGGATCGACCTTGAAATCGAAATTGACGTTATCCGGCCACGCGCTGACAACCTGTTCGTCGAGATCGACCGTGATCTGAACCCCCGGTTTTTTCGACAGTTCCATGAGCCTGTCCACGTGTTCCTGCGGCAAAACCAGGGGCAGCACGCCGTTCTTGAAACAGTTGTTGAAGAAAATATCGGCAAAGCTCGGCGCGATGACGCAGCGGATGCCGAAATCCAGCAAGGCCCAGGGCGCATGCTCGCGGCTGGACCCGCAACCGAAATTCTCCCCCGCGATCAGAATTTCTGCCTTGCGGTAAGCGGGCTGGTTCAGCACGAAATCCGGAATTTCCTTGCCATCCGGCGTAAAGCGCATGTCATTGAACAGATAC
>JBFWTA010000248.1:0-3691 GCA_050248075.1 Bdellovibrionales bacterium
CGCGTCGTCGCCGCGCGAGATCGCCTCGGCTCTGTTCAATATCGCCTCGCCCTGCGTTTATATGGTTGTCGGGCACCGGAATTTCGGTGTGTCGCTGGGCGGCATACTCGGCATCATCGGCACGTTTCTGGCGGTTTATCCCGAGATCGCCGCGGGACGGGTGATCAGCATCTTCGCTTTTGCCTTTTTCTGTTTCTTCGTTTCGTTGGGCATTTTCAGCGCGCCGTTGACCCGCCGTTACAGCCGTTCGAAGAGCCGCCTGCTGCGCGAGACGCTGGGCCATCCCCGCCGGCTGGGCGGCCTCGGCCCGTTCTTCCTCACGCGGCTGCCGATTATCTGGATCAGCCTTATGGACGGCCGCCCGAAGATCGCCATCGTTTTCGCCATCTGGGCGCTGGGCGATGTGGCGTACAGTTTTTCGCGGGCGAAAACTTAGGACAAACACCGAAAAAACATTAACTGTAAAATTTTCTTTTTACCGAGAACATTTTCTGACAGATTGGGTGGATAATTCCGTTTTTATTTAACGAAACACATTATCTACAGGTACATCATATGACCTCCACGGTACCAATCCCTAACAGTATTTCATACTATCGGCATATTGGGCGACTGTCCGTGTCGGATCTGGCAAGCCGAATAGGCATCGAAGAAGATACGTTAAAGGCGATTGAATGCGGACAAGCTGCAGCGGCACGAACAATAAATAAAATTAGTGATGCTTTGGGTATTCCAGTTAAACAACTTATGGAAGCAGAATTCTCTGCATGCGGCAGAGAACTTGCCGGCTATGCACCTCCTGTGATTACAGCAAATGGCAACAAACCCCTGTTTCCCAACAGTATACGATACTACCGGTGGCACGCCAAAATGACGGCCAGCACGTTAGGTGAATTAACTGGTTCAAGCGAAAATATAATTCTCGAAGCCGAACGTGGAAATCGTCTTACCAAGATTCTATTGAATAAGATTGGTATTGCCCTCGACGTATCGACTGACAAATTATCAAGTGCTGAATATTTTCATGCAGCGATGTCACAGCCTCCACGGCGAGGCCGCCAAACCTTCGAAAATTTAATAAAAAATGCCTGCCTATTGAACGCTGGCGTTAAAATTTAGCTGCTTGACAAATAAGAACAAATCAAGAACAATAATATCCCATGGCTAAACCCACCACCCATTTCGTCTGTCAGTCCTGCGCCTCCACCTCCCCCAAATGGGTGGGACGCTGCGAAGGCTGCGGCGGGTGGAATACGCTGGTGGAAGAAGCCATCCAGTCCGGCCCGCCCAAGGGGCTGAATGACGGCCGCAAGCATAAAGGCAGCCGCGTGGAATTCGTGCCGCTCAAGGGCGACAGCGACGGGGTTTATCCGCGCCGCATGTCGGATATCGGCGAGTTCGACCGGGTGACCGGCGGCGGGCTGGTGCCGGGTTCCGCCACGCTGGTGGGCGGCGATCCCGGGATCGGCAAGTCGACGCTGCTGCTTCAGGTCGTGTGCCGCCTCGCGGCAAAGCACCGGGTCGCCTATATTTCCGGCGAGGAGGCGATCGACCAGCTGCGCATGCGCGCGGCGCGGCTCGGCCTCGCCGATGTCAATTGCGACCTGGCCAGCGCCACCTCGATCCGCGACATCGTGGCCTCGGTCGACGGCAACGACGCGCCGGACATTCTCATCATCGATTCCATCCAGACCATGTATGTCGACACGCTCGACAGCGCGCCCGGCACCGTGGCGCAGGTGCGCACCAGCGCGCAGGAACTCATCCGCGTCGCCAAGAAACGCGATATTTCGGTTATTCTCGTCGGCCATGTGACCAAGGAAGGCATGATCGCCGGCCCGCGCGTGCTGGAACATATGGTCGACACCGTGCTTTATCTCGAGGGCGACCGGGGGCACCAGTTCCGCGTGCTGCGCGGCGTGAAAAACCGCTTCGGCCCCACCGACGAAATCGGCGTGTTCGAAATGACCGACAAGGGACTGGCCGAAGTCGCCAATCCTTCCGCGCTTTTTCTGGCCGACCGGCAGGGCGACACATCCGGCGCGTCGGTTTTCGCCGGGCTGGAGGGCACGCGGCCGGTTCTGGTGGAAATTCAGGCGCTGGTCGCCCCCACTTCCTATGGCACGCCGCGCCGCGCGGTGATCGGCTGGGACAGCGGCCGGCTGGCGATGATCCTCGCGGTGCTGGAGGCGCGCTGCGGCGTCGCCTTCGGCATGAACGATATTTATCTGAACGTCGCCGGCGGCCTGCGCATCACCGAACCCGCCGCCGATCTCGCCGTCGCCGCCGCCCTGCTCTCCTCCCTCACCGGCCAGCCCGTGCCGGCCGAATGCGTCGCCTTCGGCGAAATCGGCCTCTCCGGCGAAATCCGCCGGGTCAGTCAGCCGGAACTGCGGTTAAAGGAAGCGGCAAAACTGGGATTCACCCAGGCCATCATGCCCTCCGTCGACACCGCCCGAAAACCCGCCGATGCTGCACTGCGGCGAACGGAAATCCGGCATTTGAGGGAGTTGTTGCCGTTGTTCGAGGCGGCGCCGAAGTTGAAGCGCGCTTGATTTTTAACCTCTAAATTAACCTAAATAAAAAAATGGCAAAGTTATATTGACCGCCCGAAGCCAGCATGATTTAGTTTTTTACATCGACGTCTAATGGATTTTCGCAAAATAAATATCCAGTGACCGATCATTCTGGCAAAACATTTTGACCGTGAGGAAAAATGACCGCGTTCGCTGTTGATAATACGTCTCTTCCGGATTCCGAACTTTCCGACGCCTCAGTTCGAAAAATTCAACAACAGCTCAGATCTTTGCGCCACACCGACCTGTTGCGCGTGGAACTCGACTTTACGCTGGCGGCCGCCGAAACTGAGGGCGTGAACGTAGAAATACTTTCTTTCCTTAGGAGTTATGCCGAGGAGGCATGCAATCTTACGGATGCGTTTGAGTCGAAAATTATTGACGATCAGATCAGGGCAGCAACACAACGCCCCGATCCCAACCAGATTGAAGAAGACTTCCAGGCCTACCTCAAGCAGGAACAAACCTTTCGTGACCACGTGCATGAAAAAGTTTTGGAACTCGCCCCCTCAACTGGCGCCACGGAAGAACAGGACAAATTCCTTCTCGATCTTGTAACGGTCTATGACAAACTCAAGCAAAAGATTGATCGCAACATCAACCATATCGTACGCGAAAACGATTTTGATGATGGCCGGAAACGTGTTGCAAAATTACGAAAACAATATAGTTCCGACATGCCGCAAGGCCGACGCGATGGCGTGGAATTGGAAGATGGCGCAACAGGCCCGGGCTTTCTCGAGCGGCTTTTCTGGCGCGAAAAACATCATAACGGAGACCGCATCCGTTACGGTGAAACGCTGCAGGATTTAATGAATTTTATATCGGATATCGGTAAAGTCCGCTTCGGCGAAACCGTGACCGCTCATCCGACAGAGCTGACACAATCAGATGCAACTCAGGCTTATATTGACGAAAAAAACAGTCTTCGCTCACTGATAACCGAAAAATCGGTCGATAAATTTCGAGAACTGGTAAAAAACGCCGTTACCTTGCGCCGGAAAATTATGTCGAACGGTTTCAGCAACATCCAGCTAGATGAAAGCGGAAACATAAAAAATTTCTTGCCAATTGATGAAGTCGCGAATGTACGCATGCCGTATGCGGAACGTTAC
>JBFWTA010000249.1:0-3690 GCA_050248075.1 Bdellovibrionales bacterium
ATGGCCAAATTGGTTTCTTTAAAAGGACCATCAAAAAGTATATAATTAATGATTGTCTACCCGGGGGATGCTTATGGATAAAGATTCCGAAATCAAACTCAGCCCTCACTACGCGCAATTTATTTCGCAACAGATCATGCAAGGCCGCTTCCATTCGACAAGCGAAGCGGTACAGGCCGGGTTGCGGCTGCTGGAACAAGAAGAAACCAAGCTGGCGGCTATCCGGCAGGCTCTCAAGGAAAGCGAGGAGAGCGGCATTTCGGATTATTCTCTGGAAAAAATAATGGAAGAACTCGACCGCGGCCAATTCCGCTGATTATTTTGCATGTCCCGGTTCCGCCTCACCAATAGAGCCAGAAGAGACATATTAAATATTGGCCGTTATACCGAAAGCATTTGGGGACGCGAGAAGCGTGTGCATTATCTGACGATGCTGGACAAGGCTTTTCATGACCTTGCGCAGGAACCGGGACGCGGTCGCGCATGCGACTATATTCGTGAAGGGTATCGCAACTGCATGAGCGGATGGATGCAGGGCGCAACGTGTAAAAAAATTTTCTTAACGCTTTGTGTGGGTGCCGCGTTCTTATTTGCGATGCTTTCGCAAAACGTCATGGCTGCGAAAGCAAATTTCATCGACCCCGCCCTCTGCAACGCGCTGGTCAAGCATGTGCCGGCGCCGGATGTGGAGTATCAGCCGGGGGTGGATGTGGAGGGAAATCCGGTGGCGCCCGCCGATCTGCCGGGACAGCCCCGGATCAAACTGCCGGAAAAAATACATATTCCGCTGACGGTATCGCTGGCGAAGGTGCTGCATCTCGACACGTTGAAATATCCCTGGAACCAGCTGGGGCCCGGCACCGAGGCTCAGTTGGGCACCCTTACGGTCGAAGGGGATCAGGTATCGTTCAATGGTCAGCCCCTGACGGACGAGCAGCAGGATAATCTGGCGGTGCTGTGCATGGGGCCGAGGGAGTAGGCCCGGGCAATCTTTGTAGACATTCTCCCTCTCATTTCCTACAGTTTCGCCTTATTTCCGGGGGATAGTTTCGACATGCGGTCCAGTCATCTTTTTACGCGCACCACGAAGGAAACCAACAAGGCGGAAGTCAGCCGCAACGCGCAATTGCTTACGCGCGCGGGGTATGTGAGCCGGCTGATGGCGGGGGTGTATCAGTATCTGCCGTTGGGGCTGCGTGTTCTCAACAAGATCGAGGATATCATCCGCGAGGAAATGAACGCCATCGGCGGGCAGGAAGTTCTGATGCCGTCGCTGCATCCCAGGGAAAATTGGGAGAAGACCGGGCGCTGGGGCAAAGTGGATGTTCTGTACAAACTCAGCAGCGAAGAGGGCGGCAAGGGCGAGCCCGATCTCGCGCTCGGTCCCACGCATGAAGAAACCGTAACGCCGCTTGTGCAGGCCTATGTGCAATCGTACCGCGACCTGCCGGTGGCGGCGTATCAGATTCAAACGAAATTCCGCAACGAGCCGCGGCCGAAATCGGGCCTGCTGCGCGGCCGCGAATTCCGCATGAAGGACATGTATTCGTTTCATGCGGAGCAGGGCGATCTTGACGCGTTTTATGACCGCTGCGCCCAGGCTTATATGAATGTCTATAGCCGCTGCGGCGTCGGCGACCGGACGGTGATGACCTTTGCCTCGGGCGGCATGTTTTCGAAATATTCGCACGAGTTTCAGACCGTCACCGCTTATGGCGAGGATATGATCTATCGCGTGCCGGGCACGGATGTCGCGATCAACAAGGAAATCATGGGCGACCGGGACGCGCTGAAAGACATTATTCCGAATTACAAGCCGGGCGACGAGGCGAAGCTGCAGGAAGAAAAAGCCATCGAGGTCGGCAATATCTTCAAGCTTGGCAGCCGTTTCAGCGATGCCTTCGGCATGCAATATACCGATCAATCCGGCAAGCTGGCGAAAATCGTGATGGGCTGCTACGGCCTTGGCCCCAGCCGTTTGCTGGGCACGATCGCCGAATGCCTCAGCGACGACAAGGGCCTTGTGTGGCCCGAAAGCGTGGCGCCGTATCGCGTGGGCATCATCAATCTCAAGGTCGGTAACGAGCAGACCGACAAGGTGTGCAACGATCTGTATGAAAAACTGGGTCGTGCGAAAGTCGAAACACTCTATGACGACCGCGATCTCAGCGCCGGCAACAAATTCGCGGATATGGATTTGCTGGGCATCCCCGTTCACATCACCGTCGGACCGCGCGGGCTGGAAAAGAATACCGTCGAAGTGAAAAACCGGGCGAGCGGGGAGAAGCAGGAGATGGGTGTCGAAAGCGCCCTGGCCAAGGTGACTGTTAAGGACGGATAATTAATTTGCGTTCTTCCCCCTCAATGGGGGAGGAACGAATATGGCACTATCCATAGCAGTAAAGGTACTCCCCATGATCTTCTCCCCCTTCGAACGTCTGGTTGCGATGCGCTATCTGCGGGCGCGGCGGCAGGAGGGGTTTATCTCGGTCATCAGCTGGTTTTCGCTGATCGGCATCGGGCTCGGCGTCGCCACGCTGATCGTCGTGATGTCGGTGATGAACGGGTTTCGCATCGAGCTGTTCCAGCGTGTGCTGGGCCTCAACGGGCATTTCAATATTTACGCGATGGAGGGAGGGCAATTGACGAATTACCAGCCCTTACTGAACCGCCTGCGCGCCGTGCCCGGCATTCAGGATGCCGCACCTACCATCGAAGGCCAGGCGCTGGTGACCCAGAATGGTGCGGCGTCCGGCGTGATGGTGCGCGGCGTGACGCCCGAAGCCTTCCGCCGCCGCGACACGGTGGCCGGGCATATCGAATACGGAACGCTGGATGATTTCGGCGACGATAAAATCGCCATCGGCGTGCGCATGGCCCAGCGCCTGAGCCTCAAGCCCGGCGATACGCTGACTCTGATTTCTCCCGTCAGCAAAACCACGATTTTCGGCGCCGCGCCGCGCATGCGCGGCTATAAAATTGCGGCCATCTTCGATGTCGGCATGTTCGAATACGACAACAATTTCGTGTTCATGCCCTTGCCTTCGGCGCAGGCGTTCTTCACCACCGGCGAAGGCGTCACGGCGCTGGAGATTTTCGTCAAGGATCCGCAGAATCTGCGCAGGCTGCGCGACGACATTACCGCCGCCGCGGCAGCGCCCGACGTGCCGCCGATGCGTCTTGTCGACTGGCAGCAGAACAATTCCAGCTTCGTCACCGCGCTGCAGGTGGAGCGCAACGTGATGTTTCTGATCCTGACCATGATCATCATCGTGGCCGCGTTCAACATTATCTCCGGCCTCATCATGCTGGTGAAGGACAAGGGGCGAGACATCGCCATCCTGCGCACCATGGGGGCGACGCGCGGCATGGTGATGCGCATCTTTTTCCTGAACGGCGCCAGCATCGGCATCGCCGGTTCGCTGTTCGGCCTTGCCCTCGGCGTTTTCGTGGCGGGCCACATCGAGGAGCTGCGGAAAATCGTTCAATTCATCATCCAGACCGATCCGTTTTCGCCGGAAGTGTATTTCCTGACCCGCATGCCGTCGGTGATCGACTGGCACGAGGTGGTGCAGGTGGTGGTCATGGCGCTGGGGCTGTCGTTCCTTGCCACGCTGTATCCGTCCTGGCGCGCCGCGCGGCTCGATCCGGTGGAGGCGCTGCGGTATGAATAATCCGGTTCTCGAACTG
>JBFWTA010000250.1:0-3688 GCA_050248075.1 Bdellovibrionales bacterium
GGGGATTGGGTGCGGTGGCGCCCATCCATTTGCGGCCTTCCGCGGCCGCCCGGCGCATGGCTTTCTCAAGAAGATCGTCAGGGAGCATTGTGCTTACGGTGAATTGATTTCACGCTATTCGGCGCGTATGTTATAGCCCATATCGGATACGATTTTTTCAACCTTAAACCTTTGCCCCACGGTGGTCCATGTCACAGATAGCGTACGTTCACGCCCGCGAAATCATCGACAGCCGCGGCAACCCGACCGTGGAAGCCGATGTGCGTCTCGCCAGCGGCGCTTTCGGCCGCGCGGCGGTCCCGTCCGGCGCGTCGACCGGCGCGCATGAAGCCGTCGAACTGCGCGACGGCGATGCCGGCCGCTACGGCGGCAAAGGCGTATTGCAGGCGGTCGAAGCCGTCAACGAAGAAATTTCCGACGCGCTGGTCGGCATGGACGCCAGCAACCAGATCGCCATCGACGGCGCGCTGATCGAACTCGACGGCACGCCGAACAAAGCGCGTCTCGGCGCCAACGCCATTCTGGGCGTCAGCCTCGCCACCGCCCGCGCGGCGGCGGCGGAAGCCAGGCTGCCGCTCTATCGCTATGTCGGCGGCGCCTCGGCATCGCTGCTGCCGGTGCCGATGATGAATATCATCAACGGCGGCGCGCATGCCGATAACCCGATCGATATCCAGGAATTTATGATCATGCCGGTCGGCGCCGAAAGCTGCACCGACGCCATCCGCATGGGCGCCGAAATCTTTCATACGCTGAAGAAACTGCTCAAGGAAGCCGGGCATAATACCGGCGTCGGCGACGAGGGCGGCTTTGCACCGAATTTGAGTTCCACCGACGAAGCCATCGGCTTCATCCTGCGCGCCTGCGAAAAGGCGGGCTATCTGCCGGGCGAGGATATCATGCTGGCGCTGGACGCGGCGGCGACCGAATTTTACAAGGACGGGCGTTACCATCTTGCGGGCGAACGCAAGGTTCTCGGCGCCGACCAGATGGCGCGTTACTACAACGATCTCTGCACGCGCTACCCGATCATCTCGATCGAGGACGGTATGTCGGAAGACGATTTTCAGGGCTGGGAAATGCTGACCGAAGCCCTGGGCGACCGGGTGCAGCTGGTCGGCGACGATCTGTTCGTGACCAACACCGCCCGCCTCTCGAACGGCATCGACCGGGGCCTCGCCAACGCGATCCTGGTCAAGGTTAATCAGATCGGCACGCTCAGCGAAACGCTGGAGGCGGTCGAGATGGCGCATAAGGCCGGCTACCGCGCGGTGATGTCGCACCGGTCGGGGGAAACTGAAGATTCGACAATCGCCGATCTCGCCGTCGCCACCAATTGCGGGCAGATCAAGACGGGCTCGCTCGCCCGTTCCGACCGGCTGGCGAAGTACAATCAGCTTATCCGCATCGAGGAAGAATTGGGCAAAGCCGGGCGTTTCGCAGGCACCTCGATTCTTGGCCGTTAATTAACAACCGTTAAGAGAATTTTTAGACCCTGAGCCTAGTTTCCTCCGGCAAAACGGCGTGCCGGACGGATGAATGCTCGTTAACAAAAATACCTGGCGGACCATGGCGTCGGCACTCGGCGCCTGCGTGGTCGGCTATTTCCTGTACCACACGATTCAAGGCGAACGTGGCTGGCTCGCGATGCTGCGTCTTCAGCAAGAAGTACATGCGGCGCAGGACGATCTTTCACAACTTCAAACGGAAAGGCAGGAGCTGGAGCACCGGGTCAAGCTGCTGCGACCGAACAGCCTTGACCCCGATCTGCTCGACGAAAAATCGCGCGAACTTCTTAACTATTCCAAGCCCGGCGAGATCGTAATTTTAACTCCTTCGGAGGAAAAACCGGAAACGGGTAAAAATCTTTTGCAGCGCAGCAAATAATAGCGAGATAATTGTTCGTATTGAGCCTTTTTTAAGCAACTAATTGTTATCCATGCTCCTGTATTATGGCGCTGCACTACGGCGCATAAAGCTGTGCTTGAAAAAATCCTTCAACCGGCCTAACTGTGCCGCCATACGTAAACGCGCCTGGCCGATTTTGGCGGGCGACGATTCCGGCAAAAGGATACCGGAATCCCGGGAGAACGAAATGCTCATTACCAGGCCGCATCTACGGTCGGTTGAGGATCGTCGGCAGCCCCAACAGACTGCCGATTATCTGAAATTTTATCGCGACATGCTCCTCATTCGCAGATTCGAGGAGAAAGCCGGCCAGCTTTACGGCATGGGCCTGATTGGCGGATTCTGCCATCTCTATATCGGCCAAGAAGCGGTCGTCGTCGGCATACAGTCGGCGCAGAGCCCGGTCGACACCGTCATTACCTCTTACCGCGATCACGGCCACATGCTGGCCTGCGGCATGGAAGCCAAGGGCGTCATGGCCGAACTGACGGGACGCATCACCGGCTATTCGCACGGCAAGGGCGGATCGATGCACATGTTCAGCCGCGAAAAGAATTTCTTCGGCGGCCACGGCATCGTCGGCGCCCAGGTGCCGATCGGCACCGGCCTCGCCTTCGCGCACAAATTCAAGCAGGACAAAGGCGTCTGCGTCACCTATCTCGGCGACGGCGCGGTCAACCAGGGTCAGGTCGCCGAGAGCTTCAACATGGCGGCGCTGTGGAAGCTGCCGGTCGTTTATGTCATCGAAAACAACAAATACGGCATGGGCACCAGCCAGGAACGCGCCAGCGCCGGCGAACTTTACAAGCGCGGCGAACCGTTCGGCATTCCCGGCATGCAGATCGACGGCATGAATGTGCTGAGAGTTTACGAGGCGGCACAGGAAGCCCTGGATCGCGCCCGCACCGGCAAGGGTCCGGTGCTGCTGGAAATGATCACCTATCGCTATCGCGGCCATTCGATGTCGGACCCCGCAAAATACCGCACCAAGGAGGAGGTCGAGGAGTGGCGCGCGCAGCACGACCCGATCGACACGCTGCGCAACCGCATGATCAAGGAAGGCGTGGCGACCGAGGACAGCCTCAAAAGCATCGAACGCGAGATCAAGGAAATCGTCGCCGAAGCCGCCGAATTTGCGCAGAGCAGCCCCGAGCCCGACCCGTCGGAATTATGGACGGATGTTTTAAAATCGTAATGGACATTTGAAATGACAATTCAGGTGCTGATGCCGGCGCTCTCGCCGACCATGACGGAAGGCAAGATCGCCCGCTGGCTTAAAAAAGAAGGCGACACGGTCAAGGCCGGCCAGGTGCTGGCCGAAATCGAAACCGACAAGGCGACGATGGAAGTCGAGGCCGTCGACGAAGGTACGCTCGGCAAAATACTCATTCCCGCCGGCACCGAAGGCGTGAAGGTCAATACGCCCATCGCCGTCATGCTGGAAGACGGTGAGAATGCCGCCGCCGTTAAAGGCGCCGAAGCGCCGAAAACCGCCGACAAGCCGAAAACCAGAACCGTAAAGGCCGAAAGGCCGAAAGCCGAGTCCCGGCCGGCCGCGGCTGCCCCCCACGACATGCAGGACAATGCCGCCCGGACCGGCGGCACAACCGTCAAGCTGACGGTGCGCGAGGCGCTGCGCGACGGCATGGCCGAGGAAATGCGCCGCAATCCGAATGTCTTCCTGATGGGCGAGGAAGTGGCGCAATACCAGGGCGCCTATAAGGTGAGCCAGGGTCTGCTGCAGGAATTCGGCGACAAACGCGTGATCGACACGCCGATC
>JBFWTA010000251.1:0-3685 GCA_050248075.1 Bdellovibrionales bacterium
CCGCCAATAAGCCACGTTTAATTTTTCGTCGGTATGCAAGTTACGGAAAGCCAGCCGGCGTACGTCTTTCAGGCCCGGCATGACGGCGAGGGCGGGAGTGGCCATGGAACAGGCCATGGCCGCAAGGCCGAGCTTCAGGAAATGACGGCGCGTGGTTGGCATCATGCGTTCAACATCGATCCGGTTAATCAGGGATAAGGCCATTCCCCGCCAGTGACAAGGGGATTCGCCGGCTTAAAGCGTCGCGCCCATATCGGCCGATTCTGCCGGCGCCGCGGCAGCGGGACGCAGATTTTCGATAAGGAAGCGGTCGTAATCATAAACATCGCCGCGAAACTGGATGTGCCCCATCTCATCGGTAAAGGCCGTCCAGTAGACAATATCGATGGGCACCGGATTCCGGAAGGGAATCCAGCGTGTCTTGCGTTTGGCAATGGCCGCTTCGATTCGCTCGATGCTCCACGCGCCGGTATCAGCCAGCAGAATTTCCGCCACGAGCTCCGGATCGCGCAGCCTTATACAGCCGGAGCTTAAGGCACGCTCGTATTTTTCGAACAGCTCCTGATGCGGCGTGCCATGCATATAAACGGCGAAGCTGTTGTCGAAATCGAATTTGAGCCGGCCAAGGCTGTTAAGCTTGCCCGGCTGCTGGCGCAAGCGAAAATTGAATTCCTCGTCCGGCAGGCTCTTCCAGTCGATACCGGAACCATAAGGATCGCCCTCACTGTCACGGATAGTGATGCCTTGTTTTTCGAGATAATGCGGGTCTTCACGCAGCCTGGGCAGAATATCGGCGCGCGCGATCTTGGCCGGCACATGCCATGGTGGATTGATTATGAGGCTGCGCACCGCGCTTTGAATGAACGGCGTCTTGCGCTCGACCTGCCCCACGATGACGATGCCACGGTAAATGGGACGGCCATCCCTTGTAATTTCAATCGAGGCGTCGGCAATATTGATTACAACGCCACGCGACGGCGGATAGGTATCAGGCATATGCCGCCAGCGCTCCATATTGGCCTGGATCTGATCGATGCGCGTAGCAATCGGCACGTTAAGCGCGGCGAGGGTAATCCCCCCGGCAATACCATCGCTTTGAAGGCCATTGCGCGATTGGTAAGTCTGCAGCGCAAGACGCAGCGGTGTATCGAAGACAGCCGATTTCGGGGATGAAGTGTCGAGAATATATCCTTCCGCAGCCAGTCGCGCGCGAAGCTGGCTGACGCGCTGGCCCTTGTCGCCCACACGCAGCATGGGGCCGTCTTGAATCTGCGTCCATGGCGCCTTCGCTGCCATGTCGCGGTAAAACCGCAACGCACCGGCAAGATCGCGATAGGCAGGATGTTTCGGGCTTAACCCCTCGAAAAATTCGTTGATGCTGCTAGCGGCCACGGCTCCCGCCAGAAGTGCCGGGATATCCACCGCCATCCGCTGAAAATTCCAGCCGGGGTAAAGCTGGGCGAGATTGACGCCGTCTCCATGCAGATCATTGGCAAGGCGCAACAGGGTATCAGTAACGACAAGTTCCAATTTCAGACGGCTGTCTTCGGTATCGGCTGCCGCTAGCTGGCGCATCAACCCGGTTGCATATTTTTCCTCGATCAGGCCGTGCCAGGCGACGAGCTGGTTTATGGAATCGAGAAAGGCGGTGAATATGGCCTTGTTCTTGTCGCCGGCGAAGTTCCAGGCGGGCCGGTAATCGCGAAGGCCATAAAAAGCGTTCAGTCCTTTTGTCTCCAGCCGGTATCCGTCGATGCGGGGTGCCGGTAATGCCAAGGCGTTTCGAATGACGGCTTCGTGCGGCTGGCTCCCGGCCCGCACGGGTGCCGCAACAAGAAGCAGCAGACACAAAAACAGGGCGAATTTACGGCACATGGAGCTATCGGTGCGGAGAACGAAGAGAGAATCGGGCCACCGGCATGATAGCCATCTGCCCCTTGATGGGGCTATATGTTTCCCATGCCCACGCATGAGGAAACACGCCGGTTGCCGTTCCAACCGCTGCAACTGTTCGACCTGGTCGCCGATATCGGGCGGTATCCTGAATTTCTGCCGTGGTGCAAGGGTGCCCGCATCATCAAACGCCAAGACAATATCGTCACCGCCGATCTGATTATCGGCTATAAAATGTTTCAGGAGCGGTTTACCTCGGTCGTCGTGCTCGACCGGCCAAAGGCGATTTCGGTCAAGTACCTGTCAGGGCCACTCGCGCATCTGACCAACGACTGGGAATTCCGGCCCGTCGGCAAAAATGGGTGCGACCTTTATTTCCATGTCGATTTCGATTTTCGCTCGCATATTCTCGGCAACATCATGGCGATATTTTTTGAAAAAGCCATCGGCCGCATGGCTTCGGCATTCGAGGAAAGGGCACGGGAGTTGTATGGGAGAATTTGAGCGGATCGTTTTGCGGCTGGTTGCCATTGCCTTCATGCTCGGCGGGCTTTCATCCTGCGCCTATCAATATCTGGAAGACGAGGATCCGCACGCACCGCATCATACGGAAAACCTGCAGGATCGTTACGCATTGATGACCTGGCCACCTGCCGGGCTGGAGGTACGGGCCGGAATCGAACCGGCATTGACGGATTTGCAGTCCGTTGCATAGCCATTCTGCCACCGCACCGAAGGCGGCCACAGTAGGTTTTCACCCCCCGCGAGGTCAAGCTTGACGCGGAGGTCAGGCGTTGCCTCAGCGACATGGGAGGGGTATACCAAGCCACCGGCTAACCGCTTAAAAGGCTTGTTAATGAACGTTTCAGCCCAGCCCGCCGCGCCCGACTTCATTGCCGCGCGCTTTAACATGGTCGAGAGCCAGATCCGGCCCAACAAGGTGCGCAACGAGCGCCTGCTGAGCGCGCTGGGCGACATGCCGCGTGAAATCTTCGTTCCGTCCCCCCTGTCAGGCATCGCCTATATCGACGAGGATATCCAGCTGACCGCCAACCGGTTTCTGCTCGAACCCATGGTGCTTGCCCGTCTGCTGGAAACGGCGGATATCAAGGATCATGAATCTGTGCTGGATGTGGCGCCCGCCACGGGTTATTCCACCGGCATTATTGCCGCGCTGGCGAAAAAGGTGACGGGCCTCGAAGCCGAAACTGCCCTGGCTCAAAAAGCCGCCGCCAACCTTGCCGCTCTCGGTATCAAAAACGCATCTGTCGAAACCGGGCCGCATGGCGAGGGCTGGAAATCCGGCGCGCCTTACGACGTCATTCTCGTGAACGGCGGCGTCGAATTTGTGCCGGAAAAACTGGCTGCACAGCTGGCGGACGGCGGAAGGCTGCTGCTGGTGATGCGCGCTTTCGGTCCCGTGCGGGTCGCCCATACCGGCGAAGCGCGGCTTTATGAAAATATCCGCGGCAAGCTTTCGCATCGCCCGCTGTTCGACGCCAATGTCAAAATATTGCCGGGTTTCGAGGCCAGGCAAGCCTTTACATTTTAAGGACGGCAATGCCCAACATTCCCGCCGTCGAAGTTGAACAGCTGCGCGATATGCTGAAAGAACCTCGACCGCCGTTTGTGCTCGATGTGCGCGAGCCGTGGGAAGCCGAATTATGCAACCTGCCGGGGAGCGTTCTTATTCCGCTGGGTACTTTACCCCAGCGCCTGGAAGAGTTGCCGAAGGATCGGAAAATCGTTGTGTATTGCCATCACGGCGGGCGGAGCGCACGAGCCACGGCCT
>JBFWTA010000252.1:0-3652 GCA_050248075.1 Bdellovibrionales bacterium
AAAGCGGGTAAGCCCGTTTACGGCGTCATACCGGTTTCGGCGCGCTTGCGAAAAAACGCATCAGCGACGCGGATCTGGCCAAGCTGCAACGCAATCTTGTCCTGTCGCATGCGGCGGGCGTGGGAAAATTTCTCGACGACGACGTCGTGCGGCTGATGATGGTGCTAAAAATAAATACGCTGGCGCAGGGTTTTTCCGGCGTCCGGCGCGAAATAATTGACCTGCTGATCGCGCTGCATAACGCCGAAGTCTATCCCTGCATCCCCGAAAAAGGCTCGGTGGGCGCATCGGGCGACTTGGCGCCGCTGGCGCATATGTCACTGGCACTGATCGGCGAAGGTCAGGTGCGCGTGGCGGGCGTCTTGCACGATGCGAAATCCATTTTGAAAAAACTGCGTCTTGATCCGGTCGTGCTGGGGCCAAAAGAAGGCCTGGCGCTGCTCAACGGCACGCAGGCGTCCACGGCTTTGGCGCTGCGCGGCCTGTTCCGGGCCGAAGAATGTTTTGCGGCTGGCATTGTGGCGGGCGCTTTGTCCGTGGACGCGGCCAAGGGATCTACCACGCCATTTGACGCTGATATACACGCCATCCGCGGTCAAAAAGGCCAGATCGACGCAGCGCGTCTGTATCAGGACCTGCTGAAAGACAGTGCAATACGCGCATCGCATAACAACGATGACGACGACCGCGTCCAGGATCCCTATTGCCTGCGCTGCATGCCGCAAGTGATGGGCGCCTGCCTTGACCAGCTGCGGCATGTCGCGGATATCTTCCTGCGCGAAGCGAACGGCGTTTCGGACAATCCGCTGGTCTTCGCCGAAGAACATGTCATCAAATCCGGCGGTAATTTTCATGCGGAACCGATCGCTCTTGCCGCCGATACTCTGGCGCTGGTCATTGCCGAAATCGGCGCGATGAGCGAACGGCGCACGGCGATGCTGATCGATGCCAAGATGTCCGGTTTACCGGCATTCTTGATCCGCAACGCCGGCCTTAATTCAGGTTTCATGATCGCGCAGGTGACGGCGGCGGCGCTGGCGTCTGAAAACAAACAACTGGCGACGCCCGCCAGCGTCGATTCATTGCCGACATCCGCCAATCAGGAAGACCACGTCAGCATGGCGACCTATGCCGCACGGCGTCTGGTGACCATGGCGGGCAATACGGCGGTTATTCTGGGCGTCGAACTGATGGCGGCGGCGCAGGGGATTCATTTTCATGCGCCTCTTAAAACCGCCAAGCCTTTGCAGGCGGTAATCGCGCTTTTGCGCCAGAGCGTGCCTTTTTACGAAGAAGACCGCTATATGGCGCCAGATATCCGTACCGCCGCGCGCCTGGTCGAAGCGGGGTCGTTTCTGCCGTATCTTGGGCGCGGCATTCTGCCGTCGGTCGAATGACAGCGCATGCAAAACCGTAAGGTCATTCGCGGATCCACGCCCTTGATCATCAGCATGCCGCATGTCGGCGTGATGGTACCGCCTGATGTCAAAAACCGTATGACCGAAGCGGGTCGTCAATTGATGGACACGGACTGGAACGTGGACCGGCTGTATGGTTTTGCTGAAAAACTGGGGGCCACGATGATCGCGGCGGTGCATAGCCGTTACGTCGTTGACCTGAACCGCCCGCCGGACGATGGCGATTTATATCCCGGGCAGGTGAAAACGGGCCTGTGCCCGCTTGAAACCTTTGACGGCGCGCCGATTTATAAAGCAGGCGAAGAACCCGACGATATCGAAAAACTAAATCGCCTTGCCGCATACTGGCATCCCTATCACGACGCGCTGCGCGAAGAAATCGCCCGCGTAAAGTCTGAGTTCGGATATGCGCTTTTATATGACGCGCATTCAATAAAATCGGTCGTGCCGCGCTTGTTCGACGGCGTGCTGCCCGACCTGAACCTCGGCACCGCCAAGGGCGTCAGTTGTGATGCCGGCATGGCCGAAGCTGCGCTACAGGCCGCATCGTCATCGTCTTACAGTACCGTTTTAAACGGACGATTTGTGGGTGGATATATCACGCGCCATTACGGACGTCCTGCAGAACATGTGCATGCGCTGCAAATGGAACTGGCATGGAAAAACTACATGTATGAAACCGTGCCTTATTCGTACCGTGCGGACAAGGCGGCACAGCTGCAAGTGACGCTCGAAGCCGTTCTAAGGGCGATGCTGGAGTGGGCGGAAAAACATTACGCGGTGAAGTCGTGATGATTGCCGGCGACGTATAGCCCTGTGCAAGGTCGACCGGCCAGCGTATAGACAATATCGCGCACATCATCCGCACGCCAGAAGGCGATATCGGCGATCATGCCGGGCGCAAGCGTGCCGCGGTCTTTCCACCCCAGCGCTTTTGCGGCATTGACTGTGCCGCCGCGCAAGGCTTCCTCCGCCGACAGGCCAAACATGTAAACCGCCATGTTCATCGCCGTGCGCAGCGACAGCAGCGGCGACGTGCCGGGGTTGTGATCCGTGGCGACCGCCATCGGCACGCTGTATTTGCGCAGCAATTCTACCGGCGGTTTTTGCGTTTCCCGCAAAGTGTAATAGGCGCCGGGCAAAAGCGTGGCGACCGTGCCGGATTTCGCCAGCGCCTTGATGTCGTTTTCGCCGATATATTCGATGTGATCCGACGACAAAGCGCCAAAAGACGCCGCCAGGGCGGATGCGCCGATATTGCTGCGCTGTTCCGCGTGAATCTTGACGGGCAGGCCGAGTTTTTTTGCCGCCGCAAAAAGTTTTTGAATTTGCGCCGTCGAAAAAGCTATTTTTTCGCAAAAGGCGTCAACGGCGTCGATCAGCCCGCCGGCGGCGCAATGCGGCAAGATGACGTCGCAGACATGCGCGATATAATCATCGGTGCGCCCGGCGAATTCCGGGGGCAGGGCATGGGCCGCCAAAAACGTGCGTTGCACGGGCAAGCCCAGTCCGTCGCGCAAAGAAGTCGCCACGCGCAGCATTTTTTCTTCGGATGCCAGATCAAGACCGTATCCGGATTTAATTTCAAAGCCCGCCACGCCGTCTTGAAACAGAGCGCGGATGCGCTTCAGCGCCAGGGTTTCGAGTTCTTCCGCGCTGGCGGCGCGCGTGGCGCGTACGGTCGACAAAATGCCGCCGCCGGCTTTGGCGATGTCTTCGTAGCTTTCGCCATTCAGCCTTCGGGTGTATTCTTCGGCCCGGCTGCCAGCGTAAATAAGGTGCGTGTGGCAGTCGATCAGCGCCGGCGTCGCGAAAACGCCGCCCTGATCGAAAACGTAATCGCTGCCGGCGGGCAGGGCGTTTTCCGCACCGATATAGGCGATGCGGCCGTCGGTCACGCCGATGGCCGCGTTATTGATAATGCCGAGGCCCGTTGTCCCCGTCATCGTCACAGCATGAAGATTTTTGAATATCGCGTCGAACATGTATAATATTTATAGAAGGTTTTAAGGGTAATGACCAGATGACAACGCTATTCGCGCCAAGCGCCCTGCTGCCCGACGGCTGGGCCGATAACGTCTTGATCGAATGCGACAAGGACGGCTGGATCGTCGGCGTCGATACGTTCAAACCGGAAGTGCCGCAGGGCAAGGACGTCGAGATTATCAAAGGCCCGCTTATCCCCGGCATGGCGAACGTCCATTCCCATGCGTTTCAGCGCGCCATGGCTGGTT
>JBFWTA010000253.1:0-3613 GCA_050248075.1 Bdellovibrionales bacterium
GGGCAGTTCCGCGGTCCGATTTTACCAGCTTGAGATGGCTGGCGCGGTTCGTGCGGCGCTTTCCGGGCGAAATCGCGCCCGGCTCTCCCGAAATTTCAACCTGAAAATCCGAATAGAAGCCGTTAAAGCGCGATTGCGACGCCGCCATATAGGAACCCATGCCGCGGATCGCGATCCAGTCGCCTTCGCAGATATCTTCCGGCAGCATGAAGGGACCGGCCATGTGATCGACCGAATCGCAGGTCGGGCCATAGAAGCGGAAAGGCATCAGCGCCTTGGCCGGCATCTTGCGGCCGCCCTTGCGCGCCGGGCGGATCAGGCTGACATTGTTCTTCCAGCCCATCGAGCAGACTTCGAACATGTTGCCGTAGCTGCCGTCATTAATATAGAGCACGTCGCCCTTGCGCAGTTCGACGCGCACGACCAGCGTCGTGCAGGTGCCGGAGAGAGCCCGGCCCGGTTCCGACCAGATCTGGCAGGATTTCGGCAGCTTGAGCCTGGCAATTTCCTGCCTGATGACGTCAAAATAATCGGTGAGCGGAAGGATATCCATCCCGAGATGGGGAATGGGAAAACCGCCGCCGATATCGAAAATATCGATGCGGACGCCGGCTTCCTTGATCACCTCGCCGGCTTTCCGGATGGCGCTGGCATAAGATGCGGGGTCGAGCGTCTGCGAGCCGACATGGAACGAAATGCCGGTTCTGTGCGCGACCTTGTCGGCGTCGCGCAGCAGCGAAACCGCGACATCCGGCGTGCAGCCGAATTTTCCGCTCAATTCGCAGGCGGCGCTGCCCTTGGGCATGCCGAGGCGCACGACGATGCCGAGATCGGCGGCGACCTTGGTTTCTTCCAGGATCTTGTGAAGCTCCTCAAACGTGTCGATGACGAAATCCCGCACGCCGTATTCGAAATAGGCGGCACGGATCGCCTCGCGGCTCTTGACCGGGTTCATGAAGGCCAGATGGGCGTTCGGGAACATTCCGCGCACCAGCTTGACTTCGCCGAGCGAGGCGACGTCGAAATGCCGGATACCGGCGGCGTAGAGCCGCTGCAGAACATATGGATCCGGATTGGCCTTGATCGCATAAAGCGCGGCGCCCGGAAAATGCTCGAGAAAAAGGGCGGCGCGTTCGGTCAGAGCCTCCGGGTGCATGCAATGCACCGGCTGCGCCGGACGAAGGCTCTTAACCATGTCTTCGGGCGAGGCAAACCGAAGAAGGCCGCCGTCCAGCGTATCGATCCCGAGAGATGTGTCGTTCGCGACAACCGTTCCGGCCATCGGCAAAGCTTCGTTGTAGTCCATAGGCCCTTTGCTCCTTTGCAAGAGCAGCCGAGAATCGGGGCCAACGCGGGCTCGGAAGGCTAAGGAATACGCCGGAAAGCGCAGGGTCCTTATATAAGGGAGGCATGGGAAGCATACACCCGCCCCATCAGGCGGACCGATACACCCAAGGCCCTTATCCTCTTTGCCTCACAACGAAGGCCGATCCCTGCTACCGACTGAGCCCGTATTAACTTTATTCGGGCGGCTCACCCGGCAAGAGGAAGACTCTTTGCTGCATACCACGTTCCCTGAGCCGTTCCTTTCGGAACCTTTCAGGGCGGCAAAGCGTCGTTACATAAACCAGTGGGGAACGATGAAAAGGTGGTATGCCTTTCCGTCCTTGGGCCAGTGGCACGTGCGCTTCCGTACAAAGGAATGTAAGTCGAAAATTTTAACATTCAATAAAAATTTTCGTTGCAGCCCACTTTTTTTTACCTGTTGTTCAAAACACTCACTCGGTTTTCGCCGGCGATGTCTCGCGCGGCGGCGGCGCGACCTGGTAGACGACATAATTTTTGAGAAGCGGCGAGTGAACGCGCCGGAGCCAGGACGGAATTTCATAGCCGCTGATCAGGCGAAGCAAAAACGGCGGCGATGCATTAACGCCCATTTTATCGATGTTATTTGCCGTATCCGGCAGAACCTCGCGGATCGTCGCAAGATTGGTGTACATGCCCGGCACGACCTTGCAGGCGACGACGAGGTCGACATTCCGCCGCCGCGCGATGTCTTCGGCTCTCGCCGGATCGGTGGCGGAGAAAAAGCGGACGGCGTCCAGATTGCCCGCCACATCCTCGTGGTAAGGCGCCGACATGACCTTGTGCGGCGTCCGGAACATAAGTTCGGGCCCGAGCCCCATGGTGTTCATGATGATGCGTGGCCGGCCGCCATATAGTTGCGGCGATTTAAGGGCTTTTTCGAGACCGTACATATCGCATGCGCTGTAGGCGCCATGGCGCGCGGCGAACAGCAATACGCCGGTATTGAAGCTGCGCCCATCCACCGCCGCCGGCAGCAGCACGGCGGGTAACGGGCCGACGAGCAGCAGCAGCGCGATCTCGGCAAATACTTTCGGGCGTCCCGCCATCCGGTCGCCGATCCATGCCAAGCCGCGCTGCAGCAGGACGGCCATCGGCACAATCATGAAGAGTCCCAGCGCGGCAACGAAGCGGTACTGGTAAAAAATCGTCAGCAGCAGAGCCGCCGTCATCAGGATGGCGTTAAGACTCCACGGCCAGCGCCGTTCGGCAGAAGCCTTCTTAAAAAAGTATAAATTGGCGGCAAGCGCGATAAGCGGGCCGGAGGCAACGACGGCCGCCTTGAGCCATGAATGGTATAATTTATAGAGAGGCGCCGCTTCGGTGACGTTATCGAGGATAAGACGTGCCAGCGCAGGATCTACTCCCGCCCAGGGCCCACCCAGCAGGGCGGGGTAGTTCATAAAAAACAAGGTTCCGGTCGCGGCGGCGGTGCCGGCGCCCAGCGTGCCGCGCAACAGCAGGCTGTTTCCGGCAAGCACGATACCGGCAAAAACCGCCGCGATGCTGCCGGTAAAGAAAACGTAAACGATGGAATAGACGATCACATCCGGCGCAAGCAGCAAGGCCGGAGCCCGGGCCGTCAGGAGCAGAGCGGCGCCGGCAAGAAACAGGGCAAGCCCGTAAGCGAGGCCCTGACGGCTTGCCGGCCCGCCTTTTGCCATCGCCCATAAACCTGTCCAGCCCGACAGAACGATGATCCATGGCAGCACTTCCAGCGCCATCGTAAGGGCCAGTGCCATGAGAAACCCGGCACATAGCCCCCAGCGCAATTCATCCGCCTTCTGCATCATGCGGAAGGCACAGCCGAGCGCCGCCGCCAGAAGCAGAAGAATCTGACCGTGATGGTCGACATGGCCGGGCGCGTACATGCCCAGCAGGCCGGTGGCGAAAAGGACGATATAGGCGGTTACGCCCGACCAGTCTTTCGGCATAAGGCTCCGGGCCGTCCAGCGGATGACCAGCAGGAATCCGGCGAGCAGAAAGAGCGGCTCGAGAATTGCCGCAAGCATGGCGGCACCGGTTTCGTTAAAGCCCAGTGCCTGAAAAAGCAGGATGAACCCCGCGATCGGTATCTGGGCGAGGCGCGAGAAATGGATCGGCCCGCCGCCGGGCGGATCAAGCCGGTGCTGGACCGTGTCGTGCCAGCTCTGGCCCTTCACCCAGTCCAGCACCTGGTTGAGATACATGTAATCGTCGGGGTCCGGCAGGTTGCCGCGCAGCATCTGGCCCGAGGGATGCACCAGAT
>JBFWTA010000254.1:0-3580 GCA_050248075.1 Bdellovibrionales bacterium
GCTGGGATTCAGAAGGCCGACTTGTAATAACAGCGGACAGTGATGCCCAAATAGTCAAGGGTTTGGTTTATGTTCTTTTGAGAATAGTTGAGGGAAAAACGGCTGATGAAATCACATTACTTAATATTTCCGAAATTTTCTCAAAACTTGGTTTAGATACACATCTTAGCCCGAACAGAAGAAACGGCTTTTTTTCGATGGTCGAGCGAGTAAAAGCCTTTGCTGCTAGTTACCCACAAACTTGATCGATGCCACGATGGCGTATACATCTTTTTTGAAGTCAAGGTTTTCAGCGGAATAATTAATTTTGACCAGGGTGATCGATGACTCACCCGTCATCAGTTGAAGGTGATTGTAAATCGGCACACCTTCTTTCGTTTCGTTATAGCCGGTCATCTTGACAGCCTTGCGAAAGGGGTCCTTTTCACTTTGAGAAAAAAAGACTTCTTTTTGCGAAAAACGCGATGCCTTGCCGTCTTTTTCAAGGATCGATACAAGTTTGTCTTCGTCAAGTGATTGCAAATAACCGGTTTCAGCGCTGACCGTGATGATTTCAACATCAAGGCTGTCGCCGGTGTTAACGGTGCTTCTTTTGAAACGCGCGATTTCACCGACCCTGCCGGAAATCTTGCTGTCGCCAAGAAGCGGTGTATAGGAACCGGAACCCCAGATCGTTTCGCCGTGGGGAGGGCCTGGCAAGGTGATGCTGTACTCGCCGCGCTGATAGGCATAGGTATAAGAAGCCTGTGCCGTTGCGGAAAAAAGCGTCATCGTCGCCGCTAAAACCAAGACTCCGAATCTATGCTTGTTCATTCTGCTTGCCATGTCGAAGGGTCCGCCTGTTTTTGTTCGCCGGTAAGCATGTTTTTAACTTCGTGCGGCTGGCCGTCCTTGAACGGTGGGAACCAGACGAAGGGAACAGCTTTCTTTTCGGCATAAGAAAGCTGTTTTTTGATCTTTGTGTCGGAATGATAGACTTCGACGTTGAGCCCGCGTGCGCGCAAGCTGCGGCCTGTTTCCTGCGCGACGTCGCGCCGCGATTCTTCGGGCAAGATGACCAGAACGTCAGTCGGGCAGGGGCGTCCCGCCGTGATCAGGCCTTCGTCCATCAGTCGGCCAAACAGCCGCGTCAGGCCGATCGATACGCCGATGCCGGGAAGCTTTTGGTGGATAAACGACCCGGCCAGGTCTTCATACCGCCCGCCCGCGCCAATAGAGCTGCCGCCCAAGTCGCGGAACGAGGCCTCAAGGATCGTGCCCGTGTAATAATCAAGACCGCGGATGATGCCAAGATCTGCCTTCACAGATCCTGCGGGCATGTGTGCAAGGTTTTCCATGACGAAAGCCAGTTCGTGCAATCCTTGATCCAGAATGTCGTTTTTGATACCAAGGCCGCGCACGGTATCAACAAAGGCGCCGTCCTGCGATGAGATATTCACGAGTTTCAGACAGGTTTCGGCGGCAGCCGCGCCAAGCCCTGAATCAGAAAGCAGCGCGGTCACTTTTTCCGCGCCGATTTTATCGAGCTTATCCAAGGCGCGCGTGACCGGCGCCGAGTCCTTGACGCCCAATCCAGCCAGCAGGCCCATGACAATCTTGCGGTTGCTTATTTTTAGCGTCACCGGCGGGATATCCAGCTTTTGATAGGCTTCAAGCATCACGGCCGGCAGCTCGGCGTCGAAGTGCAGCGGCAGGTCGTCGATATTCACCACGTCGATGTCGCACTGGTAAAATTCACGGTAACGCCCTTTTTGCGGACGTTCGCCGCGCCAGGATTTTTGCATCTGGTAGCGTTTGAAGGGGAATGACAACGCGCCGAAATTCTGCGCCACGTAACGTGCCATCGGCACGGTCAGGTCAAAATGCAGCGCAAGCCGCGCGTCTGATTTTGATTCAGCGTCTGCGTGCAAACGGGTCAGCGTGTAAATTTCTTTTTCCGTCTCCCCGCCCTTGGCCAGCAGGGCGTCGATTTCCTCGACCGCCGGGGTTTCGATGTTGCAAAAACCGTAACTTTCGAAAACCTTGCGGATGGTGTCCATCCAGCGCAGTTCGACCGCCCGGTATTCGGGCAGCCATTCCGGGAAGCCGCTGATCGGCTTGGGTTTGTAAATTTTTGTGTCGGACATCGCACCCTCTGTAAAACAGGGCGATCATAGCATGGGTATGACCTGATATCTACAGCAGAGGGGCGCCAGGCACAGTGTTCTTGGTAGCTCCGCTCCACGCTGGATCGTCAATCAAGGTGACCTTTCTGACGGCTATCGGTGTTTCCGATACGGGTCCGGTGGGTTGCTCTGTGTAAAGTTCTGTTTCGGGCATCTGGCCGCCATTTTTGCGGTGCAGGTTGAAGGCTTGGCGGAGCTGGGTTGCCGGGACCGATCTGAAAGGGTGCACTGTGACCGATGTGACGTCTTGTGTCTGGTCTTTCATGACGACAGAAATCATTTGCAGGGATTCGAAGTTGAATACATTTATGAGGCTGAATCCAGGCAGCAGGGATGACTGAATAGTCACGATGTTTTCAGGCTTGGGGTCGGGCGCCACCATGTGACGCGCGAGGATCTTTTCCATTTTGCTGGAATTGTTGCGCAGGGCGGCATTCTCGCAGGCCATGTTGCGCAAATTTTCCTGCGTGTCGATCAATCGTCGTCTCAGGTCATTTATCTCGGCTAAATCCGCCGCCTTCTCGCGCGCCATTTTATGCACCGATAAGCGCAATCCGGCCAATTCCTGCTGTTCAGTGATTCTTTTGATTTCGGCGTCGCGGGCGTGTTGCTGTCGCGCGGCCTCTTCGTTTTTACGTCGTGTTTCTTCGGCCAGGGCCTTTTGCCGGGCTTCTTCTGCCAGGCGCCTTCTTTCGTTCTCTTCTGCCAGCTTCTGCACGGCTTCACGTTCTAGCCGCAGACGTTCTTGTTCTTGTCTTTGCTTTTCAGCGGCTTCTGCCTGTTCCCTTTCTTCCTGCGCCTTGCGGGCTGCGGTTTGTTCTTTTTCTTTTTGTTCCTTTTCTTTTCTCCGCGCGTCTTCTTGCTTGAGGAATTCGTCTTCAAGTTGCCTTTTGTGTTCCAGGACAGGGATGCCTTTGATGAACGCGCCATAATCGGATCTTATGGCGTGGAATTCATCGATCAGCTTTTCAAGGGTTGCATAATCATTGATGGTATGTGCGCTTTCAATTTGACCCATAAGAACGCTTTCATAGGCGTTATATGCATCAACAACCGACTCGGGTGTTTTTTCTTTTTTATAGGCGGTCAGCAAGAATGAGGAAAGCGCGGTCACTTGATTGAACTTCTGTTTTGTGCAATATGTTAATATTATCGGATGGTGAAGCGTTCCGTCAAGGTCTATAAAATTAGGGTAGTGGGTCAGTTTGATTTTTTTGCGTCATAATAGGTATCCATCATATTAACAACGTCTTCCAGCGTCCAGAGTGTTTCGGACACGCCAGCGGCCATTGCAGGACTAACCCGCAGGGATTTGTGAATACGGCAGAAATTGTAGTGCATGAAGTGAAGCGCGATAGCGTGGGCGTGGTTTTCGACCTTTTTGCTGAAAGCATTGGTCAGGCGCGTAAAGCGGC
>JBFWTA010000255.1:0-3574 GCA_050248075.1 Bdellovibrionales bacterium
TGGCCAACTCGCCGCACTTCTGCAGAGTCAGACGGGGATCGGTCACCATGTGCTTATTGTCAGCGAGAGCGTGTTCGGCATGGACGGCGATTGCGCCGATATCGACGTGCTTGTCTCCCTTGCGCAAGCGCATGATGCCCTGCTGTATGTCGACGATGCGCATGCCACCGGCCTTTTCGGACCGGGCGGTTTCGGTCTTACGGCCGGCCGCGGCGGTTTCGTCGATCTGGCCATGGGAACCTTTGGCAAGGCGCTCGGAAGCTTTGGCGCCTATGTCGCCTGCAGCCGGCTCCTGCGCGATTATCTTGTTCAGCGCTGCGGCGGATTGATTTACAGCACAGCTCTGCCGCCTCCCGTCCTCGGCGCCATCGAGGCGGCGCTGGAAATTCTACCGAAAATGGAAATGGAACGCCGCAAGCTTCAGCAGCAAGCGGCCCGGCTGCGTCAGGCGTTTGTCCGGCAGGGATGGGATTGCGGCGCCAGCACAACCCAGATCATTCCCGTCATCCTCGGCTCTGAACAGGCCGCAACACGGCTTGCGCAAAATTTGCTGGAAGCCGGCATTCTCGTACCCGCCATTCGCCCGCCGACCGTACCACGCGGGACAAGCCGTTTGCGGTTCTCGCTCGGCGCCGCTCACCGGCCCGAAAATATCGACCATGTGATCGAAGTCATGAAGGGGCTGGCGCCTGGCTTCGCGCCGCCTGAGGCACTGGCTTCCTGACATGCCGCCGAAGCTTGTCTTTATTCACGGCTGGGGATTCGACGCTGGCTTCTGGGATCCGCTGGCGGCCCATCTGGCGCAGTTTTCGCAATCGCGTATCGATCTCGGATTTTACGGTGCGCCGGCCGATTGTTTGACTGCTACAGCGTCATGTTTGCTGATCGGCCATTCGTTGGGCTTCATGCATGGCATAACCAACGGGCAGGGATGGCGCGGCTGGATTGCCGTCAACGGGTTTTCTCGTTTTATCCATACACCGGCAGGTATGGGCTGTCTGCCTCCCGCTCAGTTGCGCGCCATGCGCGCAGGGTTGAATGCCGATGCACAGAAAACCTTAAGCAACTTTTATAAACTTGTCGGCACCCTGCCTCCTTCCGGTGCCCCGGTGCCAGCCCGCCTTGGCGAAGGGCTCGACGCCCTGCGCGATATGGATATTCATGACACGCTGTCCGGTTCAACCGTTCCAGGACTTGTCCTCGCCGCAGATGACGATCCCCTGGTGCCGGCCGCCGTGAGTCACGAGCTTGGCCGTTTTGCCGGAGACGGCAATTTGCGCATGCATGCGCATGCCGGGCATCTCCTGCCGCTCACCCGGCCCGCATGGTGTGCGGAAGCGATATACGATTTTATTGCCGGGCATATGGCCTGATGCGATGAAAACAGCGCGATCTTTCAATTTCATATGCAGCCATTTCGAACATGCGGCCGCGCATTACGATCATGCAGCCGCGATGCAGGCCCATGTAGCCGCGTGTCTTGTGGAGATGGCCGCAGGTGATGTACGGCATCTGCCGCGCGCCATACTCGATATCGGTTGCGGTACCGGGCTCGTGGCCCAGGCGGCAAGGAGCCATTGGCCCGAGGCGGGAATTTTCGGCATCGATGGCGCGCCATCCATGCTTGCCGAAGCCCGGCGGAAACTTCCCGGACTCAAAACGCAACAGGCCGATATCGCGCATATAGAGCTGCGGCCGGAATTCGACCTGGTTCTTTCCAGCATGGCGCTTCACTGGATGCCCAATCCCTTCCGCACTTTAAGGGGCTGGCAAAAAGGACTGAAGTCGAATGGCCGGCTTTTCGCCGCGCTTCTGGTCGACGGCAGTTTTGCGGAATGGCGCGCGCTATGTGCTAGCGAAGGAACCCGTGACGGGTTGTGGCCTTTGCCGCGCCCCGATTTTGCGGACGGACTGGCCGTTACATGCAAAGATCAAAAGCTCGTATTGGATGATTCATCCGTCCGGGCTTTTCTGCAGCGCCTCAAAAAGACCGGCGCGGCTGCCGCCCGCCCGGGCCACAGGCCGTTCGAGACCGGGCGCATGCGCCGGCTTCTTGCCGCCGCGCCAACTCCATTTTCCGTCACTTACCGTATTCTTTACGTCAGGCTGTCGGCGCCCAGCAGCTGATCCATCTCGCGGGCCGGTTGCGCGCAACCGGCATCGCCTACAACTCTAGCCGGCACGCCGGCTGCCGTCTTGCAGGCAGGTATGTTCTGGAGGACAACGCTGCCGGCTGCGATGCGCGCCCCCGCGCCGACCTCGATATTGCCGAGGATTTTTGCGCCCGCGCCGATCATCACGCCGCTGCGGATCTTGGGATGGCGGTCACCGCTTTGCTTGCCTGTGCCGCCAAGCGTGACACCATGCAGCATCGAAACATCGTTTTCCACCACGGCCGTTTCGCCGATCACAATGCCGGTGGCATGATCCATCATAATACCGCTGCCGATGCGCGCCGCCGGATGGATATCGATGCCAAAAAGATCGGAAACGCGGTTTTGGATATAAAGCGCCAGATGCTTGCGGCTGTTGCGCCACATCCAGTGCGACAAGCGATAGGCCTGCAGCGCGTGAAAACCTTTATAAAAAAGAAATGGCACCAGAATCTCGCCGGCCGCGGGGTCTCGCGCCACAATAGCGACAAGATCCTGGCAGGCGGCAAGGTCGATGCCGGCTTTCGCTTTATGGCTTTCCGCAAACAGATCGCGAATCTGCGCAGGCGTGAGTTCGGTGCCCGCCAGTTTTTCTGCCAGCAGATTGCCGAGAGCGCCGGCAAAATGCGTGGCCCCAACCACGGTGGCGGCTGCGTAGCGGGCTAAAGCGGGCTCTCTTTCCTGCAAGGTCCGCGCCTCTTCGTGAAGGCGCGGCCACAGCTTTTCGGGGGATTCAGGCAGGGATTTGAGAAGGGGCTGATGCATGCCGCACTATAGCGGAAGCGGAAACGCTGGGCAAATAAGGGCTTACGGCCCCAGTCTGAAAATGCTTCGAATTTCGAATTTTCGGTACAAGGCTTAAATGCCATCAAACCTTAACAAGCCTTAAAATTCCTCGTGGGATAATGACTTCCGGTGATCGGTTCCGTTCTTCGGGCTGTTTTCGGCCTGGCAATACGCGGAATGCATGAGTTTTTGCAAAGCAATATTTTTGCTGCAGGATAAAAATGTCCGCATGTTTTTCATCATTGTTCGGGTTCCGGCAACGGCAACGTTTCGCGCGCGCCCGAAAAGGTACGACGGCAGTCGAGATGGCACTGATCGCTCCGATATTCTTTCTTTTCCTCATCGGCACAGTGGAAATATCTCTGGTAATGCTGGCTCAGCATCTTATGGAAAACGCCGCCTATAATACATCCCGCCTTGCCTCGACCGGCTTTTCGGCTTCCGGCCAGTCGCAGCAGCAAACGATCTCGGCGCTTCTGAATACCGAACTGCAAAGTCTCGGTACACTCATCGACATCAATCAGGTCACGATGACATCGACCGCCTATGGCAGCATGGCCGGCATCGGTGTTGCGGGGCAGGGAACCGGCGGCACCGGCACCGGCGCCCAGGTCGTCGTCTACACCATATCCTAT
>JBFWTA010000256.1:0-3493 GCA_050248075.1 Bdellovibrionales bacterium
CCCGGTGTCGATGAAAATCGCCTTACGGTTTCCGGCACCTACAACCTGCCGTTCGGCACCAACAATTGGGGCACCACTTTCGCCTGAAACCGCAAGATGAACGACCACGGCCATACGCTGGACGGCTTTCTTCTGGAAAGCGCCGTCTCGCTTTATAACACGCATACTTTTTTTGTGCGGGCCGAGCGAGCGGACGAGGACGAATTATTCCACGACGATCCCGCGCTGGAACACCAGGTTTTTACCGTCAATAAACTCAGCCTCGGCTATATCCGCGACTTCCATATCGCCGAACATCTCAAATTCGGCGCTGGCGGGCTGGTGAGCCGCTATGCGTATCCCAGCACGATGGATGCCGCCTATGGCAGTAATCCGACTTCTTATATGTTGTTTGTGAGATTGAAGCTGATATAATGGACGGCGATAAATTAATAATTTTTCTTTCGCGCTCTGGCCATTTCAAAAATTATCAGTACCAGGAATGAATTTAAGGCCATCATGCAGACTATGGCCGGGCCGGTGGCAAGATCGAACAAAGAAGAAAGAATCAGCCCTGCGGCAAGTCCTGCCGCGCCTGTGAGATATCCCCATATCAATTTATTTTTGCCGCGATGCCTGAATACCGCAAGAGCAGGCATAATCAGACTGGTGAACACCAGATAAACGCCCACCAGCTGTACCGAGGCAGTGACGGATACGGCGAAAACAGCGTAGAATCCGCCGCGCCCCATTTCTTTCCGGAATACAAACCATATAACGAGCACCAGGGCGTAAAGCGAAGCCACGGCTGCCAGTTCGTCCATCGACACCCATAGTATCTGACCGGCCAGAAGATCCTTCATATGTTCTGCGCCATGCGGATTTCGGCTCAGAAGCAACAGCGCCAGTGAAGCGGCAAGCACGAAGAGGCAGCCTATCAGGGCCTCCTGAATGTCCGGAAAGCGTTTTTCCGTCCAGTTCAGCAGCACGGCGCTGAGCAGAGCGGCGACGAGCGAGCACGCCTGCACCACAAATGGATGTGCGTATCCGGCTTGCCCCGTCCCGTAAAGCATGGCGAACAAAGCGCCGAGACCAGCCGTCTGCGCGACGGCAAGATCGATGAATATGATGCCGCGCCTTAAAACCTCGACGCCCAAGGGCACATGCGTAGCAAGCACAATCAATCCGGCCAGAAAGGCCGGACCTAAAATCGTCCATTCGATCGTCACCGATGTCACTTCGTTGCAGTCAGAAGTTGATTAATCGTATCATCATAAAGCCCAAAAATATCTTCGGCACGATCGTTTCCGCCGACGGTGTACGGCAAGGTGATGATCGGTAAACGGCTTTTTTCTGCCAGCCATTGGGCGGCCTGCGGATCTTCATAGGCGCCAATCACAATGGCTTGGGCGGGCATGGCCTGAAGCCGGGCCAACAGTTCGGCCAGATGCCCCGGTGTCGGCGGCACGCCTGGTTTCGGCTCCAGCGATGCAACCACGTTTATGCCCAGCCAGTTCGAAAGATATACCCATACATTATGCTTAACAACGACCGGCATGCCGCGCAACGCCGCCGCCCGCGATTCCCATTCCTTGGTGGCGTCGCCGAATTTCCGGTCGAATTCCTTATAACGGGCGTCATAGGCGGAAGTGTTGGCTGCGTCCAGCGATTTAAGGCGGTCGGCAAAAACTTTAGCCACGATGCGCACATTGCGCGGATCGGTAACGATATGCGGGTTGCCTTCGGCATGCAGATCGCCTTGCGAGCGATCGAGCTTCTTCGGAACATCCAGTTTTTTTACATAGCTTGCAGCAAACAGACTCCCGCCCTGCCCCTCCTGGACGGAGCCATTACCGCTCTGCCTTAAAAGGATCGGAAGCCATCCCGTCTCGAGCTCGGCACCGCTGCAAAACACCATCTGCGCATTGCGCATGGCCGCGATCAGGGACGGCCGGGCCTGAATTTGGTGCACATCCTGCCTCGCGGTCGTAGCGACGAATACATCGACCTTGTCGCCACCGATCTCGCGCGCCACTGCACCCCATTCGGGTTCGCATGCGAATACGTTCACACGGGCATGCGCCGCCGTGGAGATAACGCACAGCAAAGGCAGGACGGCAAGAACGACAAGCTTTTTCATGAGAGCATCCTTTTCACAGTTTAATATTTATGCGCGCCGTGAGCGCCGAGATTGACGGTGTACCAAAGCATGCCGATGTTATTGGGCTGTAGATTGGCCTCGTCGCGCGTGTATTGCGCGCGAATACTGCTGAACTCGCTATTGTCAAATTCCAGCAGGACGCTATGGGTCTGCGGCCCATGCCCCATGGAGTCGAGCGCGGTGCCTTCCAGGCCCGGCTCCGTACCGCCGCCGTTCAAGCGGGCGTAGCGGTAACCGGTTTTCCATTGCGGCAGGAATTTGTATACGGCCTGCGCATACCACCCGTCGCTGTCGCGATCATAGCCGATGTCGTTATAGCTGCCGTCTTCGTTGCGCAGAAAATATTCACCCTGCAAGGTCAGCGATTGGTTCGCCGGATTGCCGCCGGGTGCCCATGTATATTTGACATCCGCGATATAAAGGTTGGTATCGCCGCTGAATATCAGATCGCCAGTTTCGCGGCTGGCAGCTTTGGCATGCAGGTAGGACAGGCCCGCCAGCCATGAATGGGACTCGCCTGCATCGCCGCCCATGCGCATGAACGCGGATTGCGACGAAGCTCCGTGGCTGTCGCCCGAACCTGGGAATGCAGTGCCGCGGTAAGCGCCGCCGCCGATTTCGCTGAACCATGGCGTCGGCAGTACCACGGAAGCCTGCACGCCATCGTCACCGTAATTACTGCCACCTAAAAAGGCGCGGTAAGGAAGCGGCCGGTCGATAAAGCTGTCCGCATGAGCATGGATTTCGTTCAAATAGCCAAGCACAGGAAAGAAACGGCCCGCCTTGACTTTCGTGCCATAAGGCAAGGCCAGCGTCTCAATATAGGCTTCTTCCAGTTCCACGCTCGTTTCGCCACCTTCCGAGACAAGAGCAGCCGTCAGCGATCCATAAAACAGGTTGTCGATGCTCGACGCAAAATTCAGTTCGCTCTCGCCCAGCGAAAAGCCTCGATTGGGTAATCCGGCCTCTTCGCCCATGGCAAAGCCGGCAATTTTTGCTCCATCGGGATTATTCGAATATGCGTTATAGCCACCCATCAGCACGGCGCTGATGGCGGGATTGAAGAGATTATCGGACGAATTACCGCCGCTTTCGGCGGCAGGGACGGGTTCAGGGGCTGGCGCTGCGGCGGCGGCCAGTTGCTCGACCGAATTTAGGCGGCTTTCAAGTTTTTTGACCAGGGCCTTGGTTTGCTCAAGCTCCTGGCGGAGTTGTATTACGCTTTCTTCCGCAACAGCAGGATGAACGGAAAAGAATAAAAATATACCGGCCACAACAAGCAGTTTACGCATGATAAGGACTCCGTCATAATGAGAATACGTTATCGATAGTATATTGATATTGAGAAATCAA
>JBFWTA010000257.1:0-3442 GCA_050248075.1 Bdellovibrionales bacterium
TTGTGCGCGTTCTTTTCGTCATGCGCGGCGTACTTTTTCGAACGGCGGATATATTTCTTGTAAATCGGGTGACGGACGCGGCGTTCGACCAGGACCGTTATGGTCTTGTCGGCTTTGTCACTCACCACTGTTCCCTGCAATACGCGACGCGGCATTGTTTATCCTTGCTCCCTTACGCGGCCGGTTTCTTGGCCGATTTCGATTTGGCGGTCTTCGCCGTTTTCTTTTCCGGCGCGGCGACACCCCGGGCGCGCTCGCCTACGACGGTCAGGATGCGCGCGATTTCCTTGCGCACATGGTTGACGCGCGCGGTGTTGGCCAGCTGGCCGGTGGCGCGCTGAAAGCGCAGGTTGAATTGCTCCTTGCGCAGTTCCGCGAGCCGGGTTTCCAGCTCCTTTTCGGTCTTCGCCCGGATATCGGCGGGCTTTGCTACGTTCTTTGCCATAACCCTGTTCCCTTATGCTGCTGCCGCTTCGCGCTGCACGAACTTGGTCTTGATCGGCAGCTTGGCCGCGGCGAGGCCGAAAGCTTCCTTGGCGACATCCATCGGCACGCCATCCATTTCGAACATGATGCGCCCGGCATGCACGCGGCACACCCAGAATTCGGGCGTGCCCTTGCCGGAGCCCATGCGGACTTCGGCGGGCTTGCGCGATACCGGAATGTCCGGGAAAATCAAAATCCACAAACGGCCCTGACGCTTCATCGCGCGGGTGATGGCGCGGCGGGCGGCTTCGATCTGGCGCGCGGTGACGCGTTCCGCCTGAAGGGCCTTGAGGCCGAAGGCGCCGTAGCTCAGGCGGAAACCGCCCTTGGCCTTGCCGTGGATGCGGCCTTTGTGGGCCTTACGGTATTTGGTGCGCTTTGGTTGAAACATTCTTTCTCTCTCGGTTCCTTACGTTCTCTGCGGCTGGCCTTCGAGGACGCGCTTTTCCTGCGCCATCGGGTCGTGATCCAGAATTTCGCCGCGGAAGATCCATACCTTGACGCCGCAGGTGCCCATGGTCGTGAACGCCGTGGCGGTGCCGTAATCGACATCGGCGCGCAGCGTGTGCAGCGGCACGCGGCCTTCGCGGTACCATTCCATGCGCGCGATTTCCGCGCCGCCCAGGCGGCCGCCGCAATTGATGCGGATGCCGAGGGCGCCGAGGCGCATGGCCGATTGCACCGCGCGCTTCATGGCGCGGCGGAACGCGACGCGGCGTTCCAGCTGGTTGGCGATGTTTTCGGCGACCAGCTTGGCGTCGATTTCCGGCTTGCGGATTTCGACGATGTTGAGGCTGACTTCGGCCGCGGTCATCTTGCCGAGATCGGCGCGCAGCTTGTCGATATCGGCACCCTTCTTGCCGATGACGACGCCGGGGCGCGCGGAATGGATGGTGACGCGGGCCTTCTTGGCCGGGCGCTCGATCACGATGCGCGCGATGCCGGCCTGCTGGCCCAGGCGCTTTTCCAGAAACTTGCGGATCTGAAAATCCTCGTGCAGCAGGTCGCCGTATTCGCGGTTGGCGAACCAGCGGCTGTCCCAGGTGCGGTTGATGCCGAGGCGCAGGCCGATCGGATTGACTTTTTGACCCATCGCTTACTCCCCCGCCTTCGCTGGCGCGTCCGCTTTGGCGGCGGCCTTCGGTTTCGATTTACCCTTCACGGATTTCTCCTTCTTGGTTTCCTTTTTTTCCTCGGCGGCGCGCTCGCGCACGACGATGGTCAGATTGCTGAACGGCTTTTCGATCGGCGCCGAGCGGCCGCGGCCGCGGGTGTGCATGCGCTTCATGACCATGGCGCGGCCGACCCAGGCTTCCGACACGACCAGACGGTCGACATCGAGGCCATGGTTGTTTTCGGCATTGGCCACGGCGGCCTGAAGAACCTTTTTCACGTCCTGCGCGATGCGGCGCTTTTCGAAGCGCAGCTGGGTAAGCGCGGCGGCGGCGCTCTTGCCGCGAATGCTGGCGGCGACGAGATTAAGCTTGCGCGCGCTCGTGCGGATGGAGCTGGCGCGGGCCAGGGCGCCCTTCTCTTTTCTCAGTTTGTCCTTCAGCATGACCATGTCTGTTTCCTTTAATCCTTCTTCGCGGGCGCGGCGGCCTGCTCGACCTTCTTGTCGGCGACGCTGTGCGCCTTGAAGGTGCGGGTCGGGGCGAATTCGCCGAATTTGTGGCCGATCATGTTTTCGGTCACGGATACCGGCAGAAACTTGTTGCCGTTGTAAACGCCGAAGGTCAGCCCGACGAATTGCGGCAGGATCGTCGAGCGGCGCGACCATATCTTGATGATCTCGCTGCGGGCCGAAGCGCGCGACTTCTCTGCCTTCTTGAGCAGATAGCTGTCGACAAACGGGCCTTTCCATACTGAACGTGACATTTTCTTACTCCAATCTATCTCTCTATCTCGACAACCCAAATCTTGCAGCAAAAGTTAGGCCAGCATTTTTTACCTGCCCCATCCATCCCGGCCTTTCCGGCTGCTTTACAAGAAAACCTTTGTAAAGCCCCGGGGCATGCAGACTTGTTACCACTCCAGTCGCCGCCTCCTTATCCTCAGGGGCAATAGCGTTATCTTCTGTCGCAAGACTGCCCATTTACGCCGCCTGACTGTCGCGGCGTTTGTTGGCCCGGCGGATGATCCAGCGGTCGGTACGCTTGTTGTTACGGGTCTTTTTGCCCTTGGTCGGCTTGCCCCACGGGCTGACCGGATGACGGCCGCCGGAGGATTTGCCTTCGCCGCCGCCATGCGGATGGTCGATGGGGTTCTGGACCACGCCGCGCACGGAGGGGCGGATGCCCTTCCAGCGGTTGCGGCCGGCCTTGCCGATCTGTTCGTTCATGTGGTCGGGGTTCGACACCGCGCCGATGGTCGCCATGCAATCCTGCGAGACGACGCGCAGTTCGCCCGAGCCGAGCTTGATCTGCGCAACGCCGGCGTCGCGGGCGACGAGCTGAACCGAGGCGCCCGCCGAACGCGCAAGCTGGCCGCCCTTGCCGGGGCGCAGTTCGACGTTGTGAACGAAGGTGCCGACCGGAATGTTCTTGAGCAGCATCGCGTTGCCGGGTTTGACGTCGACCCGTTCGCCGGACACCACCATGTCGCCCTTTTTCAGGTTCTGCGGCGCGATGATATAGGCCTGATCGCCGTCCTTATACTTGATAAGGGCGATCCAGGCGGTGCGGTTGGGATCGTATTCCAGCCGCTCGACCTTCGCCTCGACGCCAAATTTGCGGCGCTTGAAATCGATGATGCGGTAACGGCGCGCGTGTCCGCCGCCCTGGTGGCGGGTGGTGATGCGGCCATAATTGTTGCGCCCGCCCTTGCTCTTGAGCCCTTCGGTGAGCGCCTTGACCGGCTTGCCCTTCCACAGTTCCGAACGGTCGACGCGGATCAGCTGCCGAAGGCCGGGGGTTACGGGGGTGTATGTTTTAAGCGCCATTGTCTGTTCCTAAAC
>JBFWTA010000258.1:0-3431 GCA_050248075.1 Bdellovibrionales bacterium
GTCGAAAAATTTATGGCCGAACGCGTTACGGCATGAGCATCGAAATCACCACCCTGCCCAACGGGTTGCGCGTCGCCACCGACAACATGCGCGAGGCCGAAAGCGCCGTCATCGGCGCCTGGGTCGGCGTCGGCACGCGCAACGAGCCCTGGTCCGCCAATGGCGTGGCGCATTTGGTCGAGCACATGATGTTCAAGGGCACGAAAAAACGCTCGGCCTATGCCCTGTCTGCCGCCATAGAACGGAATGGCGGCATGATGAACGCGCATACGACGCGCGAGGAAACCGCCTATTACGCGCGCGTCCTGCCGGAAGACGCGGGCCTCGCCTGCGAAATTATTGCCGACATGCTTCAGCATTCGCGTTTTGATTCAAAAGAACTCGATCGCGAGCGATTGGTCGTCATTCAGGAAATCGGCCGCGACCGCGACACGCCGGAAGATTACGCCTTCGACCTGCTGCATCAGACCGCTTTTCCGCGCCAGCGCATCGGGCGGCCCATTCTCGGCTCGGCCAAGGTCATCGCCTCCATTCCGCGCCACGCGCTTACCGACTATGTGAAGCAGCATTACCACGCCGGCAATATGGTGATCGTCGCCGCCGGGCGCATCGAGCATAAAGCTTTTGTCGAGATGGCAAAAAAACGCTTCGGCCGCCTGCCGAACGGCAAGCCTTCCATCAATCCGCGGGCGCGCGCCGTCGGCGGCGAGGCCCGGCTGCAGAAACCGAATGAGCAGCTTCATTTCATTCTCGGCTTTCCCGCCGAGGGCTTTCATGCGAAATCGCTTTATGCCACGCAGTTGCTGGGCATTTTGCTCGGCGGCACGTCGTCCTCGCGCCTGTTTCAGAAAGTGCGCGAGAAGCGCGGGCTGGTTTATACCGTCAATGCCAGCCACATCGCCTTCAGCGATGCCGGTATTTTCGACATATATGCCGGCACCGACCCCGCGCGTGTCGGGGAACTCGTGCCCGTCATCTGCAACGAGCTTAACGACGTGAAGCATAACGTGAGCCCGTCCGAACTCAAGCGCGCGCAGGCGCAGGCGCGTGCCGATCTTCTGATGGGCCAGGAAAACGCCATGCGCCGCGCCGAGATGCTGGGCCACCAGCTTCTGGCCTTCGGCCTCCCCATCCCCGCCGCGCAAATTCTGAAACACGTAATGGCCGTTACGCCAAAAGACGTCGAGGCCGTAGCCCGAAAAATTTTCGTGCGCAAACCCCTGATCACGGCGCTGGGGCCGGTGGAGAAACTGGAAAGTTATGGAAGGATTGCGGAGAGGTTGAAACGGATATAAAGTGATTATGTCCATTGATAGGTTGGTAAAGAGCTGTTTCTGATGCTGCCAGCCGGTCTGACAGAGTTTTTCCTCTGCGCCTCTTGCGAAAGTTCAGAGGCTTTTTCAAAACCGTCTGGTACATACTCTCCAATTCTTTCCCATGGGTTTACAGGTGTCTTGTCGCCTTGCAGGGCACGAAGCTCCTTCTCAAGCCTTATCAAATCCGCGGGTTTGTGATGGACTTTGTTATATTCATTGGCGTGAATTATCAAAACAGCCAAAATTCCCAAGACGCCAATACCGGGCTGGCTGGATATAAACTCGTACATTGTTTTAATCTGATCGGAAATGACAGAATGGCGAGCCGATCGGGCCTCGGCGTGTCTGTTCCTGAATACATGTTTTGCGTCTTTCGCACGTTCGCGCGCGCGCGTATTATCTTCATGCTGAATTTGCTCAGCGCGAGTTGGCTGATATCCCGCTTTTAACTTTTGAGAAAATTTGGTTTCTTCAATTTCAAGTCTTAATTCCTGAATTGAAGCAGAATGCCAGTCAAAATAAAATTTCTCGTTTCTAATAATATGATCCTGATGCCCAAAAGGCATCCGATTGTTTATCGCATGCGGATTTGGCTGAATGCGCTTATCAAGCACCTTACCGCGCCTCTCGCGCCGCGCGTCTGGATCTGCACGTCTGCTGGATACCGGTCTACGCTTGACGATCCTGCGCGCCGTGTTTCGCAATTTTTCTGTTATGCCTGCCATTAAAATGCCCCGCTCAAAAAGCTCCAAGCAATACAATCATATTAGCACAAAATCGCTATGTTTTCCCGGTTTTTATTATTTACCTATCGGTAATGGTATAAGAATTTTTATTTTAAATTCAATGAATTAGCTCGACCATAAAAAACAGGGCCGAGATGAATAGTTTCATAGTTCCGGCCATCGATAACCCTGTTGCTTTACAACAGAATCTACCGGAAATTCCACTTTTCGTTTATCGTCCGGCCATTTCAGTATCATGCATCTCCTGACTACATTGCTGACATTCGGAAAAGCGCGCGATCCGCGCCCTACCATGAACCTGCGCCTGGCTGGCCCCCGGGTAATTTTGCGCGCGGCACAGCCCGCCGACTGGCCTGCCTGGCGCACGTTGCGCGATATGAGCCGGGATTTTCTTGTTCCCTGGGAGCCCGAATGGCCCCTGAATTGCCTTTCCCCCGGTTTCTTTAACAGCATGCTTCGCGGTCAATGGCGCGACTGGGAACGCGGCCGGGCCTATAGTTTCCTTATTTGCGCCCGCCCTTCGCGGCGCGGCATGAAGGGCGCGCTGCTCGGCGGTATTGCCCTTAACGATTTGCGGCGCGGCGTCGCGCAAAAGGCGACATTGGGATACTGGATCGGGAAACCCCATGCGCGGCATGGCTATATGACCGAAGCCGCAAGCCTTGTGTGCGATTTCGCTTTCACGACCCTCAGGCTTAACCGTCTCGAAGCCAGTTGCCTGCCGAATAATGAGCCGAGCAAGTGCCTGCTCAGACGGCTTGGCTTTGTCGAGGAAGGATTTGCCAAATCCTATCTGCGCATAGACGGCGCCTGGCGCGATCATATCCTGTGGGGAAAAACTGCGCCATAAAAGCCCTGTTATGAACCGGACCGGCCTGCTGGAGGCGTACCAGGCGCCGGCGTCGCCGGGGCCGCAGGTGTCGATGCGGCAGGCGGCGGGTTTTCCGGTGGCACCGGAGGTGTCGGCGTAGTTTCTCCCGGAGCCGTATTCCCGCTACCGCCATCAGTCCCCGGGTTATTGGCGGCGTTAGAACCGGCGGAGTTATTGCTCCCCATCCCAAATGGCAAATAGCCATGCTGACCGGCCACACTGATCATAGTGCCCAATCGATTTTCGGCGAGCCCCCAGGAATGCCCCATAAATTGTTGTCCCTGAGGCGAGGATAAAGTTGCGCCAGCCCCAGCCAAGCCTGATTTTCTAGCAAGTTCTCCGGCAGCGCCGACGATCTGCCGTTCAACCAAAGCAGCCGCGCCGCCCATATAACCACCGACTTCGCCCGGATCGCCCATATGAGCATGGTGCAGCCCCTGTGCGCCCATCCAGCGTATGGCATTTTCCGGCAGCCAGTCGATCATCTTGAAGCAGTTG
>JBFWTA010000259.1:0-3429 GCA_050248075.1 Bdellovibrionales bacterium
GAAGGTGCTCTGAAGCTCAAGGAAATTTCGTATATCCACGCCGAAGGCTATGCCGCCGGCGAGATGAAGCACGGTCCCATCGCCCTTATCGACGACAACATGCCCGTCGTCGTGCTGGCGCCGAGCGATGCCCTTTTCGAAAAGACCTCGTCCAACGTCCAGGAAGCCATCGCGCGCGGGGCGAAGGTCATCATGTTCTCGGACAAAAAGGGCCTCGGCAATCTCGGCATGAAACCCTTCTGGAGCATGAGCGTTCCGGAAGCGGACCCCGCGGTGCTGCCGATCCTCTACGCCATTCCGGTGCAACTGCTGGCCTATTACACGGCAGTCGCGAAGGGCACGGATGTCGACATGCCGCGCAACCTGGCGAAGAGCGTGACGGTCGAATAGCCAGTACAATTATTCCTGTTATTGATTTCAAGACGTTCCAGTCTTATATTGAAAATATGGAACGCGCCTCGGAAAGCAATAAACCAGCCTTGACCGCCTTGTGCGGCAGCGCCTCTTTTTGCGGCTTTTACTGGTTCCGGTAACCCCGGATCACAGCTCTCTTTACTCATCCCCCAAAATCTTTACACAGTTAACCCGCCGGTCCCGGCGCAAACGGGCCGGCCCGATATAAGGCTATGGATATGACAACCAAACCCTGGTCTCCCGACAGCTGGCGTTCCAAACAGGCGAAGCAGCAGCCGCACTATCCCGACCCGGCCGCCCTGAAGGCCGCGGAGGCGCGGCTGGCGAAACTGCCGCCGCTCGTTTTTGCCGGCGAGGCGAGACGCCTCAAGAAAAAGCTGGCGCGGGTGGCGAAAGGCGAGGCTTTCCTGTTCCAGGGCGGCGATTGCGCCGAAAGCTTCGCCGAATTCAACGCCAACAATATCCGCGACACCTTCCGGCTGATCCTGCAGATCGCCATCGTGCTGACCTTCGGCGGGCGCACGCCGGTGGTGAAGATCGGCCGCATGGCCGGGCAATTCGCCAAGCCGCGCTCCGACGACAATGAAACCAAAAACGGCGTGACGCTTCCGAGCTATCGCGGCGACATCATCAACGGCCTGGCCTTCGATGCCGAATCCCGCAAGCCCGATCCCGCGCGCATGGTCGAGGTCTATAACCAGTCGGCCGCGACGCTTAACCTGCTGCGTGCCTTTGCCCAGGGCGGCTACGCCGATCTGCACGAGGTGCATCGCTGGAACCTCGATTTTGTCGAGCGCAGCCTGCAGGGCGAGCGATACCGCGACCTGTCCAACCGCATCGACGAGGCGCTGGGCTTCATGGCCGCCTGCAACATCACGGCCGAAACCTCGGCCGAGATCCGCGAGACGGATTTCTTCACCTCGCACGAGGCCCTGCTGCTGCCTTACGAACAGGCGCTGACGCGGGTGGATAGCACTACGGGCGACTGGTACGACGTGTCCGCCCATATGCTGTGGATCGGCGACCGCACGCGCCAGCCTGACGGCGCGCATGTCGAATTCATGCGCGGGGTGAAAAACCCGCTCGGCATGAAATGCGGCCCCTCGCTGAGGCCGGAAGAGTTGCTGGAGCTTATCGACATCCTGAATCCGGAAAACGAGCCGGGACGCCTCACGCTCATCGCCCGCATGGGTTCCGACAGGATCGCCTCGCATTTACCGGCGCTGCTGCGCGCCGTGAAAAAGGCGGGCAAGATCGTCGGCTGGTGCTGCGATCCCATGCACGGCAACACCCAGATGTCGTCGAACGGGTACAAGACGCGCGATTTCGCCCGTATCCTGTCGGAAGCCCGCGACTTCTTCGCCGTATGCCGCGAGGAAGGCGTGCATCCCGGCGGCATTCATCTGGAAATGACGGGCAAGGAAGTGACCGAATGCACCGGCGGCGCTTCGGCCGTGACCGAAGCCAGCCTGGCGGAATGCTACGAAACCCATTGCGACCCGCGTCTTAACGCCACGCAGGCGCTGGAACTGGCGTTTCTGGTCGCGGATCATTTAAAGGACGAGCGGAAGAAGCCGGGTTAAGTTTCCCCTCCTCGAGCGGGCAGGAGAAAATTTGGTGATTTCCGGTTTTCCCGTTAGAATTATTTCCTCTTTCCTGCGTTCCCGGAGGTTCCCATGCGTTTGCGTTCGATTTTTCTTTGCGCCGCGGTCCTGCTTGCCGTCTGTCCGGCCATGGCCGGGAATGTCGCCGTGTCGGAAGACGGCAAGGTGGTATGGCGGTCGACGAAATGTCAGGCGCCCGCGGTGCCGCCCGGACTCGGCAACAACCCGGAAACGCCGGCCAACGAACTTAATGCCCGCGTGGCCGAATATAATAAATATGTGCCGGTGGTGGAGACCTACATGAACTGCATGAGCGGCGAAGCGCAGAAGGACGCCGCCGCCACCAGCCAGGCCGTCATCGACGCCGCGCAAAAGGTGATTGCGGATGAACAGGCGAAGCTCAAGGCGCTCGCACCCGTCGCGCCGCCGGGGAAATGATGACGGATAAACTGTCCTTCGCACTGGCACAGCTTAATCCCACCGTCGGCGATATCGCCGGCAATATTTCGAAATTACGCGAAATCCGTAAAAAGGCCGCGGCGGCGGGGGCGCATCTCGTCATCGCGACCGAGCTCTATGTCTCGGGCTATCCCGCCGAGGATCTCGTGCTCAAGCCCAGTTTCCAGAAAGCGGTGCATGCGGCCGTGGAAAACCTGGCCCAGGACACCGCCGATAGCGGTCCGGCCATTCTTGTCGGCGCGCCGTGGCGCGAAAACGACCGGCTTTATAATGCGGCGCTGCTTCTGGACGGCGGCAGGATCGCGGCAAAAGTTTTCAAGCGCGACCTGCCGAATTACGGTCCTTTCGACGAAAAGCGGGTATTTACATCGGCGGCTTTGCCGGAACCCGTATCCTTTCGCGGCGTAAAGCTCGGCGTGCTGGTCTGCGAAGATAACTGGACGCCGGCTGCCGCAGGGCATCTCGGGAAACAGGGGGCGCAGATTCTGGTGGTCCCGAACGGCAGCCCCTATGAAACCGCCAAGCATGCGTGGCGGCAGGATATCTCGCATGCGCGTATCCGCGAAACCGGCCTGCCGCTCGTTTATGTCAACCAGGTCGGCGGGCAGGACGAGCTGGTGTTCGACGGCGGCTCTTTTGTGCTGGATGCCGGGGGGCGGTGCATGGCGCAGGCCGCGAGCTGGGCCGAGGATATGCTCATTACGCATTGGTCCCGCACGGGCGGCGTCCTGGCGCCTGAAGCGGGGGACATGAAGCCGGTGCCGGCAGGCGAGGCCGCGATGTATCACGCGCTTGTGCTGGGGCTGCGCGATTACGTCAACAAGAACGGTTTTCCTGGCCTGCTGCTCGGCCTTTCCGGCGGCATCGACAGCGCGCTGGCGGCCGTGATCGCGGCCGATGCCATCGGCGCCGACAGGCTGTGGACGGTCATGCTGCCGTCGCCCTATACCTC
>JBFWTA010000260.1:0-3424 GCA_050248075.1 Bdellovibrionales bacterium
TGAGGAGCGCGCCGAGCAGATTTACGCATAATGTCGAGTATGGAAAAATATTTCCTTCGGTCTGGTGCTTGACCGCCGCCGAAATAAGATGGCGCGCGACGGCACCGGTGCCGCCGCCAAGAAAGATGAGAAGGGTTGGGTGCATGGGGCCGCCGATATAACACGTAATTTTGGAGGGCGAGAGTGAATCTCGCCGGAAAAAACCAAAACCTGCCGAAGGGGGAAAGCCTAAGTTTTTGCGCTCTTCCCTGCAAGGGAATGTAACTAGCTTGCTTGCCGCGAATGGGCGGGGCCGCCAAGGACGTAAATACCCGGCGCTGCAGGTTGGGAGATGAAGCGGGGTTCCGATATGGTTTCTGTTTTACCGAGAACGAGCGTGCCGTCAACGGCGAGGACGGAGGCCAGGGCGGCGAGGATGCGGGTTTTTGTCGGCGGATCGCAGGCGCCAAGGACGTTGCGGCAAAAGATGACATCGAAAGTGCCGACCGGACCGAAATCGTGCAGCAGGTTGGCGGTACGAAACTGGACGGACTGGCGCAATGGGGCGTTAATCTGCCATTTATTATCACCCGCGGGATGAAAATATTTGATGAGCATACGGATCGGCATGCTCCGCTGAGCTTCGAACTGGGTATAGATGCCGCTTTTCGCGCGTTCGATCGATGCAGCCGACACGTCGGTTGCCAGGATTTCGATTTTCCAGCCGGCAAGGGCGGCGGCTTCTTCGGCAAAAATCATGGCGAGCGAATAGGCTTCCTGTCCGGTGGATGTCCCGGTCGACCAGACGCGAAGCTGTTTGCGCGCGCCGCGCGCGGCGATGAGTTGCGGTAGAATAGCCTTGCGGAAATGATCGAAAATCCTGTAGTCGCGGAAGAATCGGGTTTCGGTCGAGGCCATCGCCTCGGCAATTTCATCGAGCATGTGTTCCTCGCGCCGGATGCGGGCGGCCTGAGCCAGATCGTCGACGGTTTTCAGGCTGTATTTGCGCACCAGGGAGGGCAGGCGGGATTCCAGCAGATAAGCCTTGTCATTCGTGAGCACGAGCCCCGTGCGCTGTTTGACGATGCCGGCGAGAAGGTCGAAATCTTCGAGTCTCATGCCATGCCTATGCCGCGTCGACTAGACCAAGCAGTTCGAGCTTGCCGGTAACGATGTCGGCATCGAACGGCTTCATGATATATTCGTTGGCGCCCGCCATCAGCGCCTGCCAGATTTGCGCGGGGTCGTTCTGGCGCGTGCAGAACACAACAATCGATTTGTCGCCGTCCGGCTCCCGGCGCAGTGCCTTGAGGAATTCCAGCCCGTCCATTTCCGGCATGTTCCAGTCGAGCAATATAAGATCCGGCAGTTCCCGGCGGCAGATATCGAGCGCGACAAGGCCATTTTCGGCCTCATTGCAGGTATAGCCGGAAATTTCGAAAATCTGCCGTGCAACCTTGCGAATGACGCGGCTGTCATCGACGAGCAGACAGGTTTTCATCAACAGGCCCGGAAAGGAGCGACGGAATGCACATCATCCGGGCAAGTCGTTAACAAAATGCTTAAACGCGGCATACGCCGAGGTTCGGAATCGGCACAACATTTTCTGCTTCGATGCCCGTGTAAAGGTCCTATGCCGCCTTTTCGAATTGCAATGCCGCCAGCCGTGCATAAAGGCCGCCCTCGCCGATCAGGCTTTGATGCGTTCCCGTGGAAACAAGCTGCCCCTTATCCAGCACCAGAATCCTGTCCGCGTTCACCACGGTTGACAGCCGGTGCGCGATAATCAGGGTCGTGCGCTGCCGCATGAGATGGCCGAGCGCATCCTGAACCAGTCTTTCGCTTTCGGCATCCAGCGCCGAGGTGGCTTCATCCAGAAGCAGCAGGGACGGGTTTCGCAAAATCGCCCGCGCAATCGCGATACGCTGTTTCTGACCGCCCGAAAGCCGTACGCCCTTTTCGCCGAGATGCGTTTCATATCCTTGCGGCAAGGCCGATAGAAATTCGTCCGCATGCGCGGCGCGCGCGGCCGCGAGAATATCCTCGCGCGGCGCGCCGGCCCGGCCATAAGCGATGTTATGCCAGGCGTCGGCAGAGAAAATAATCGGGTCCTGGGGGACGATGCCGATGCGGTTGCGAAGCTGGGCGGGGTCGGCGTGGCGGATGTCGACGCCATCCAGCCGTATGATGCCTGTCTGCGGATCATAGAAACGCAGGATAAGCTGAAACACGGTTGTCTTGCCCGCGCCGCTCGGCCCGACAATTGCCACGCGTTCGCCGGGCTTGATGTCAAAGGATACATCCGCCAGCGCCGGAGGCACCGGGCGGCTGGGATAGGAAAAGGTAATATGCTCGAATTGCAATTCGCCGCGCGGCGCGGGCAGGGCGGCCGGCTGCTCCGGAGCCTTGATCTCCGGTTCCGCCGCCAGCAGTTCCAGGATGCGCTCGGTGGCGCCTGCGGCGCGCTGAAGATCGCCGATGACTTCGCTGATTGCGCCCGCCGCGCCCGCGACGATAACCGCGTAAAACACAAAGGCCGATAACTGTCCTGCCGTGAGCGCGCCTTTTAATACATCGTGTCCGCCGATCCACAGCATGATACCGATGGCCGAAAAGGCGAGCGAGATCACCAGCGCCGTGAGCAGCGCGCGCGCCCGAATGCGCCGGATGGCTGTCGCCAGGGATTTTTCGACATGCATCCCGAACAGGGTGCGGTCGATGGCCTCGTGACCGAAGGCCTGCACGGTGCGAATGCCGTAGATCGTTTCCTCGGCATAGGCGCTGATATCCGCCACGCGTTCCTGCGACGCTTTCGAAAGCAGACGTACCTTGCGGCCGAAGAAAACGATCGGCGCGACTACTGCCGGTACGCCCAGCGCCACTACGCCGGCCAGCTTGGGACTCACAAGCAGCATCATGATCATGCCGCCGGCCAGGAGAACTGTATTGCGCAGGGCGACCGACAACGACGATCCAACCACCACCTGCAGAATGCTTGTGTCCGATGTTATGCGCGAGAGAATATCGCCGCTTCGCGTCATTTCGAAAAAACCGGGACCGAGTTTAAGGATATGGTCGTATACGGCACGGCGCAGATCCGCCACCACCCGTTCGCCAATCCAGGTCACCATCGAATAACGCGCATAGGTCGAAACAGCCAGGATCAGGATCGCGCCGAAAAGCATGAGAAGCGTATGGTCCAGCATGGCCGGATCGTTGGCGGCAAATCCGCGGTCGATTACCGCCTTCAGGCCGCGCCCGATCGCCAGCACTGTGAGACTTGCGGCCAACAGCGCCGCCAGCGCGCCAAGCATCGCTTTTTTATAGGGAACGATCCATGGAAGCAGCATCCTGAGAGGCCGCAAATTGCGCGAAGGCCGCCTTCCGGCCTCCGCTCCCGCTTCTCCTCCGTCTGATTCCGACATGAAAAACCCCGGACAACATA
>JBFWTA010000261.1:0-3395 GCA_050248075.1 Bdellovibrionales bacterium
AATGGACGGAGTTGATGGAGACATTAGGCAAGGCGGCGTAACTTTTGTTCCTCTTCTCCAAGGAAGGAGGAGCGCATGCGGCGAAATTTGCCTGATATGTCAAGCAACGCTGGTGGGGTTCACTTCCTCTTTCCCATCACATAAACCAGCTTGTTCATTGCCAGCTTCTGCATATCCGCCTGACTAAGGCTAAGAGGGGCCTGCACGACGACTTCCATGCCGCTATCGGCATCCACGGCGGTCACGCGCATGCTGTTGCCGGCAGGCACATATTCGAACAAGACTTCGCGCGGCGTTTTGGCGTTCATGGACGCGGTAGAATGTTAGGGGTTGTCGAATCAATCTTTCGCGTAAACAATAAACGGTCTTTCGCTTGGACGGAATCCCATGGCCCCCCATGAAATCAAACCTGAGGCGCGCGGCAACGCGCTGATCGTTTCGTTTAACCGGCCTGACCACGGCAACGCCTTGACGCTCGACATGGCGAACCAGCTGTTCAGTACGCTGAAAAACGCCACGACCGACCGTTCCATTCGCGCCATTTTGCTGCGCGGCAATGGCGGTACTTTCATGAATGGTTATGATATGGCGCCTTTCGCCGGTGATTTTAACGCGGCGCTCGAACTTACCAACCAGCTAATGCTGCCCTATCACTCCGCCATCCGGGAACTGCAGACAATGGACAAACCCGTGGTCGCCGCCATCGAGGGCATGGCCGCAGGTCCGGGTTTCAGCCTCATGGCGGCCAGCGACATCATCGTTTGCGGGCGCAGCGCCAAATTTAACTGCGGCTATGCCTCGAATGCCATGACGCCCGACGGAGGATGCTCCATTTTTCTCGCGCGCAAGGTCGGCATGGCTAAAGCCAATGAACTTCTCATGCTCAGCGAAACATTTGGCGCGGCCGAGGCCGAGCGCTGGGGCCTCGCCGGTACGGTCGTAGAAGACGACAAGCTGCAGGACCACAGTCTTGCCCTTATTGACCGGCTCGCTGCCGGTCCGACCCGCGCCTATGGCGGCATCAAAAAGCTGGTCGCCAAGGCCTTCGAGCAGGATGTTAATACGCAACTGGCCCTGGAACATACCTATTGGGGCGCCTCGGCCCGCAGTTTCGACTTCCGCGAGTTTATCAGGGCCCATTTTGCCAAAAGGCCGACAAAATATACCGGCACCTAGGCTAAACCCTTGACTTGAATAAGGGTGATTTTGCCTCTATTAAACCCGTTATGAGCGACACAAACCCCATCACCCAAACCGATGCCATCATCGTCGGCGCAGGCCCGGTCGGCCTGTTCGCCGTGTTCGAACTTGGCCTGAATGACATTAAGTGCCATTTGATCGATATTCTCGACCGTCCCGGCGGCCAATGTGCCGAGCTGTATCCGGAAAAGCCGATTTACGACATTCCCGCCATTCCCATGTGCACCGGGGCCGAATTGACCGAAAGGCTGCTGGAGCAGATCAAGCCGTTTCATCCCGTCTTCCATTTCAGCCAGATGGCCGAAAAGCTGGAAAAAACGCCCGAAGGTAAATGGCGCCTGACGACGGATCGCGGCACGGTGATCGAAGCGCCCATCGTCGTTATCGCCGCTGGCGGCGGCAGCTTCGTGCCCAAGCGTCCGCCGATCAAGGGTATCGAGGAATACGAAGGCAAATCTGTATTCTACTCCGTGCGCAAGATGGAGCAATTCCGCGGCAAGAACATCGTCATCGCCGGAGGCGGAGACTCCGCGCTCGACTGGGTGATCAATCTTCAGCCGGTCGCCCGACGCGTGACGCTGGTTCATCGCCGCGACGAATTCCGCGCCGCGCCCGATAGCGTCATCAAGATGCGTGCGCTAGTGGCCGAAGGCGCTATGGACCTCAAAATCGCAAACATTACAGGCCTCAACGGGGAGAACGGCCAGTTAACCGGCATCATGGCGCAGGAAGACAAGAAACAGCCCGAAGCCCTGCCGTGCGAAAACCTGCTGGCCTTCTACGGCCTGACGATGAAGCTGGGGCCGGTGGCGAATTTCGGTATCAATCTGCATGAGAATCTAATTCCGGTCGATACGGCCACCTTCGAAACCAGCGTGCCCACCATTTTCGCTATTGGCGATATCAACACTTATCCCGGCAAAATGAAGCTTATCCTGTCGGGCTTTCACGAGGCGGCGCTTATGTCGAAAAAGGCCTTCACTTATATTCATCCCGACCGCCGCTACCGTTTCCAATACACAACCTCGAGCAGCGATTTGCAAAGCAAGCTCGGCGTGGCCGACGCCGCGTAATCTTTGCAGGAGAGGACGAGATTCATCCCATGCGCATTTTTATGACCGATATGGATGGCAAGGAACACGAGTTGCAGGCCACCGAGGAGTGGAGCGTGATGGAAATCATCCGCGAGGGCGGCATTCCGATCCTCGCGCAATGCGGCGGCTCCTGCGCCTGCGCGACCTGCCACATCTATGTCGACCCGGAATGGAAAACCAAGCTGCCGGAACCAACCGAAGAGGAAATCGGCATGCTCGATGGCGCTTTTGACGTGACGCAGGATTCCCGCTTGGCCTGCCAGATTATTTTCAACAAGAACCTGGACGGGCTTAAGGTAAAACTGGCGGCAGGTTCGGTTTAAATTCTTATCTGGAGAGACCTAACCAACGGAAAGGAAAACCATGTCCGATTTTGACGATCGTAAGAAGGCTTTCGAAAACAAATTCCAGCACGATGAAACGCTGCGTTTCAAGGTTGCCAGCCGCATGGGCAAGCTTCTGGGGCTGTGGGCCGCCGGGGAGATGGGTATCACCGGCGCCGAAGCCGAAGCCTATGCCCGGGAAGTCGTCGCTGCCGATCTCGACAAGCCCGGCCATGAAGACCTGCTCGACAAGATCGAAAAGGATTTTCAGGCCCGCAATGTTTCCGTCACCCGCCATCGCCTTCAGCGCGAAATGGAAAGCTCTCTTGCCACCGCGCGTGAGCAGATCATGAATGCGGATAAACCGGCCTGAATGAATATCATTTGTCACACGCGGTGAAGGATTCTATAGTCGCCGCCTATGGCGCGGTTTTCTCATCGACATTTATTGGATATCGAGCGGCTTTCCGTCGCCGATATCAATGCCATTCTGGATCTCGCCGAGCGCTACCTCAGGCAAAATCGTGCCGGCAAAAAAAACCCGGCGAGGCTGGCCGGCAGGACGCTGGTCAATCTGTTTTTCGAGCCATCCACGCGTACCCGTGTTTCCTTCGAAATCGCCGCCAAACGGCTTGGCGCCCATGTCGTAAATGTTCTCGTCGATCAGAGTTCGAGGAAGAAGGGTGAAACCCTGCTCGACACTGTCGGCGCGCTTGATGCCATGCGGGCGGATGCGATAGTGATACGCCATGCCGAAGACGGCGTGCCGCAATTTGTC
>JBFWTA010000262.1:0-3381 GCA_050248075.1 Bdellovibrionales bacterium
ATCATAGGTCGTTCCGACCTCGGCGCCCGTCAGCTGAAAGGCGGCGGCCGTGTAATTGCCGGCATTGACCGGATCGGTCGTGAAGGCGACGGCGTAACCGGCAGGCGCGCCGGTGTCGTAGACGATGCTGAAAGCGTTCGATGCGTCGTTGTCGAAGCCGCCGATAACGCTTTGCGCCGCCCCCGCCGGCACCTGAACACCGACGGTTCCCTGCGCTGTTGGCGTGATATCGACCGTGTAAACGATATTATCCGCTGTTTGCAGGTTGGCGGCAGAACCGTTTGTGACAGTCAGGTCGCCCACCAGCAATCCGTTGACGGCGGCGGAGAAGGTGAGCGTAACCGGAATGGGGCTGACGCTGGTGGGGCTGGTGGCGCCGCTTGAAACAACGACGGTCGGGTTTGTCGCCTGAATCGTGCCGCCCGGCAGACTGACGGTCAGGGGCGGCAGGAAGCTGACGCTGCCCATGCCGCCGCCGCCGATGGATCCGCCGTTGAGCGCAACTTCATCGATCACAAATTCATCTTCGCCGGCATCGGTCGGAACGGTCGTGTAAGTGCAAAGTATTTCATTTGATCCGCTGCCCGACGTGAAAGCCGCCGTGCGCGCCCCGCCGTTAATGGTGAAATCAAGCGTCACGGGCCCCGTGACCGTGACGGGCTTCGAAAAACGCAGGCCGATCACCAGATTGTCGCCGACACTGAGCGGCGATTGCTGGACAAAGGCGTTTTGATAAATATATGGCGCAGCCTTGGCGATTGTCAGCAGGCTGGCGTCGATTGAATCAATGCGGTTATAAATGGCGGTGCGGTGGGTCGCGACCTGGGGGTCATTCGGCGCCAGCAGGGCGGTGGCACCGTTCAACGTGACCACATTTCCTGCGGAGGCTGTCACGCCGCCGCTTTGAATTTGTCCGTCGCGAACGCCAACCGTCGACGTCGTGCCGTTGCTGACCAGGTCGACGTCCGTGCCCAAAAGCGTGATGGTGCCGCCGGGCGTATTGATGATGACGTTGGTTGATCCCGAAACATATTGCATCGTGCCGGTGATAAGCGTGATCAGGCCCAGGTCGATGCGTACCTGGCTATCCGTGCCGATACGCAAGGTTGCGCCGTCGCCGAAAACCAGCTGTGCATAGGCGCCGCCTGCGTTTTCCACGGTGATGACGTTGCCGTACATGATTTTACGCCCGACCGTCAGGGCCAGGATTGTGCCATCGTTCAGCGTGATCTGGTTGTTGCCGACCGTTTCGGTGACGTTGCCGGTCAGGACGGAAGACTGGCGTTCGAAGACCAGAATTTCGTTTTCGCGGTTGACGCGTTGAAGCCTCAGGTCGCGCAGGTTCTTGCGCTTTTGTTCGGACCTGACTTTATCGGCGTTCAGGTTGATGCGTATCCGGCCTTCGGTCGCGGTGCGCCCGTCGGTGTCATGCGATGTCGAAAAGGCAAGCGTCATCAGTGGAAAGGGTGTGTATTCAATGCCGAGTTTCAGGCCGTTTGATTCCGGCTCATCTTCGCGGCCTTCCCAGGAAAAAGCTGTGCCGGTCGCCTTCATTTCGGGAATGTAGGGTACACGGCCGGAAATACCGAAGTCCCAGCCGCCCAGCGCGCTTTCTTCATAGCCGGTACGTGTGGCGACCCAGTTGGTCAACGGCACATAGCGGTTGGCAAAAAGATCGTAATCGAGATTGCTTGCTTCGATGCCCAAGCTTATCCGTTCGTGCGGATAGGGCCATTGCCGGTCGTAAAAAGTGTTGATGCCGTAAAGCCATGTTTCGCTTTTATTGATATAGCGATAACCGAAGCCCAGGTTAAGCGTGGTGCGGTCGTCGCCATTGCGCGCCAGTCCCGCTTCGGCAAACGTAGTATGGCGTAAATTCTTGCTTTCATAAAGCGCATCGATGCTGCGTGCTGAAAACTGCGGCTTGTCGCCGCGGCGGATGCGGTGTTCGAATTCCAGGTTGCGGGCAAAGCGCAGGCCCGTGGCCCGTAAAGCCTCGGCGGAAGCGCTAATGCCGTCGTCCACAAGCCTGTTTTCAGTGCTGCGCCAAACATTGACCAGATCAGGCGCTTCACGGTTTTGCAGGGCTGTACTGGCCGCGTTGCGCGTGGCTTCGGACACTAAAGTCGATATTTTCAAAAGCGCGCTGTCGATCGGTTTGACACCTGTCTTGATCGCCAGTTTCTTGGCCACGCCGTCTATCTGTTTGTCGATTGCCCCCTTGATCGTCGCGACAGGGCCAGCCGATTCTTGTTCATTTTCGGTCGTCGCGCCGTTTTCAGATATCGCGATCGCATCATCAGGCAAAGTTTCTTCGGTCACGGCTACCGCAACGGTCGTGACGCCAAGAAAAACGATAAAACAGAGCAAACGGAAATAAGTCATTAAGTCAAGAGAGTTGATTAAAAAGGGAGGAAAATATTCAATAACATTTTTTTGCCTTGAAATACAGCGCAATATATTTTATGAAAACAATAAACACCCTTGACTAATAATCATATTGAGCATTATATATGCTCATATAGATTATAAATTAAAAAAGGAGATATCCAGATGAACTTACTCGCCGCCCTCACAAACACGCTGGTCAACGCGGATTCGTACAAAATATCGCACTGGCGCCAGTATCCAGAAGGCACCGAATACGTATCAAGCTATATCGAGCCGCGCAGCAGCCGATTCGCCAAGGCCTTCGGCAAGGAAAACGACTATGCACTTTTCTTTGGCCTTCAGGCGTTTTTGAAAGACTATCTGACCAAACCCGTCACGCAGGACGACATTGATCTGGCCGAGGTCATGTTCGCCATGCACGGCGAGCCGTTCCACAAAGCCGGCTGGCAATACATCGTCGATCATCACGGCGGAAAGCTGCCGGTGGAAATCCGCGCGCTTCCCGAAGGTACGGTGCTGCCGACCAGCAACGCGCTGGTTGAAATCGTCAATACCGACCCGAAATGCCCCTGGCTGACCAGCTATGTCGAAACGGCCTTGCTGCGGGCGGTCTGGTATCCGACGACGGTGGCTACCAAATCGCGCCTGATCAAAGAGATCTGCCGCGATTATGTAGGCCAGACATCAGACGCTGGCGAGGGTGCGCTGGATTTCATGCTGCATGATTTCGGCGCGCGGGGCGTCAGTTCGAATGAGTCCTCGGCCCTGGCCGGCATGGCGCATCTGGTGAATTTCAAGGGCACCGATACGGTCATGGGTATCGTGGCGGCGCTGGGATATTACAATGCCGATTTTGACGCTGCGCTGGAAAGCAACGGCGGCAACGAGAAACAAGCGCTGATCGCCACCTTGAAAAAAATGCAGGCGGAAGGAAAGCCTTTGCCCGCATTCTCGGTCGAAGCGACGGAACATTCGACCATGACGATTCTG
>JBFWTA010000263.1:0-3375 GCA_050248075.1 Bdellovibrionales bacterium
CGCCGTTCGCCGCGTCGTGACGGGCGCGATGGAACGCGAGCGTAATGAAAAGAAGATCGGTTCCAGCCTTCAGGCCCACCCCCGGGTCTTTCTAAAGGAGGAACAAAAATCTTTTCTTGAAGGCCTTGAATTCGATGAAATTTGCATCAGCTCCTCCATTACGTTAATGGACAAGCCCCTGCCGGCGTCAGCCTTCACCCTTGCGGAGGTTTCCGATGTCGGCGTGGTCGTCGAGACCGCCCAAGGCAAAAAATGCGAGCGCTGCTGGAAAGTATTGCCGGAAGTCGGGAAGCATGCCGACCCGCTGCGCTCGCGCGACAGCGCGGCGAGCCATCCCGATCTCTGCAACCGCTGCCACGATGCGGTCGTTCATATGCGTAAGGAAGCTGCATGACCCATCGCCGGCTCAATATCGCCGTCTACCTGATCATCTTCGTCGCGCTCGTCGACCAAATGAGCAAATGGTGGATCATCAACCGCGTGATGAAGGATGAAATCGGGCCGCTCAAGATCAATTCGGTGCTCAATATCGTTCTTGTGGAAAACCGTGGCATCACTTTCGGACTTCTCAATCAGGTCAACCATACATGGACGCCTTATTTCCTTCTGGCGCTGGCGGCCGTTATCCTGTTCCTGCTGGGCCGATGGCTATGGCGCACCCATTCGACTCCGGTCGCCATCGGATTGGGGCTCATCATGGGCGGGGCGATCGGCAATGTCATCGACCGCATACGTTATGGCGCGGTCGTGGATTTCCTCGATTTTTATATCAGGCTTGGCCCCAAAGAGCATCATTGGCCTGCCTTTAACGTTGCCGATAGCGCCATTGTTGCAGGTGTCGGGCTCTTGCTGCTGGACGGCCTCCTCAAGGGGCGCTAAAAGATTAACTCCTCGCTGCCGGACATAAAATTAACGCAATCCACAGGTTAGACCTTACCATGCAACCGATACGTTCGTTTCTCTTATCAGGTATGGCTGTGCTCGCGCTTGCCGGTTGCGGCGATCTGCGTGACGATCTCGGCCTCGGCCGCACGGCCCCCGACGAATTCGCCGTGGTCGACCGTCCGCCGCTCTCGGTGCCGCCCGATTTCAGCCTGCGCCCGCCGCAGCCCGGCGCGCCGCGCCCGCAGGAAGTCGATATGACCAAACGTGCCAATACAATTCTTTTCGGCGCCGACGAAGGCAAGGCGACCAGCAAGGTAACCACCGGCTCCAAGGCCGAAAAAGCGTTGCTGGTCAATTCCGGTGCCGATCACGTCGATCCCAATATCCGCGAAGTCATCGACCGCGAAGCCGCCGAAAAGGTGGTGGGCAACCGTCATCTGGTCAATGACCTGCTGTGGTGGCGCAAGGATGACGACGGCGCCACGACCGTCGATGCGACCGCCGAGGCGGCGCGCATCAAGCAGGCCAAGGAAAAAGGCGAATCTCTCACGCAGGGCGCAACCCCCATCATCGAGCGGCAAAAATCCGGCTGGCTCGGTCTCTGAGAATGTTCTGGCGCGGTGCCCTTATTGCTCTAGCCGTTTTTCTTTTTTCGCCGGCCGCGAAAGCGGGCGTGTTTTATCCCGAGACTTTCACGCTCGATAACGGGCTGCAGGTCGTGGTGGTTTCCAATCATCTGGCCCCCGCGGTCACGCAAATGGTCTGGTACAAGGTGGGGTCGGGCGATGAATCGCCCGGAAAAACCGGTCTTGCGCATTTTCTCGAACATCTTATGTTCCGCGGCACCTTTTCGATGCCGCCCGGCAGCTTCAGCAAAAAAATTGCCTCGCAGGGCGGGCATGATAACGCTTTCACGTCCTATGATTATACCGCCTATCATGAAACCATCGCCGCCGACCGTCTTGAGATGGTGATGCGGATGGAAGCCGACCGCATGCAGAATTTGCGCATCACGCCGGTGACGGCAGCGCCGGAACTGCGCGTCGTGCTCAGCGAACGGCAGCAGCGCACCGATAATAACCCCGCTGGAAAATTCGAGGAGCGCGTGCGGCAAGCACTTCTGCCCGACTATCCCTATGGCGTGCCGGTGATCGGGTGGAAGTCCGAGATCGAAAAACTCAGCGCTGCCGACGCCGAAGAGTTTTATCAGCATCATTACGCCCCGAATAACGCCATCGTGGTCATATCCGGCGACGTTACGGCGGATGAGGTCAGGAAGCTGGCCGAAGACATTTACGGCAAAATCCCCCGCCGCGACGTGCCGCCGCGCAAGGCTTTTCCGCCGCTGAAAAAGCCGTCGGAACGGCGCATCATTGCCACCGATCCCGGCGTGGAGCAGCCGCGACTCGAGCTTCATACCGTCGTGCCGTCCTACAGTACCCAGGAAAATGGCGAGGCCTATGCCTATGAAGTACTGGGCGAGGCGCTTGACGGCGGCGAAGTCGGCGTGCTGTTTCGCGACCTCGTGGCCGGACAGGGCATCGCCAGCGGGTTGAACATAGGCTACGATCCCGACGCACGCGGCAGCACATTGTTCACCATCGTCCTCGTGCCGCAACCCGGCAAGACGCACGAGGCGCTGGAAAAGGCGCTTCATGCCGCGCTGCAGAAACTGGCCAAACAGGGCCTCGATGCCAAGCTTGTCGAAGATGCAAAAACGCGTCTCATGCGGGCGGCGGTGTTCGGGCGCGATAGCCTGATGGCCCCGGGCTATGTCTTCGGCCAGGGGCTTGCCACCGGCCATTCGGTTGAAGCTATCGAATCCTGGCCCGATCGCATCGGCGCGGTCACTCCCGATCAGGTCGACGCCGCGCTTCGCGCGTTGGTCGGCAGCGAGTACAATATCACCGGCATCCTGCTCCCCGATAAAAACGCATCGCCGGCCACGCGCGCCCTCCGCCGACCCGCCGCGCGGCCACATGCCCAGGAGGTCCGATGAGATTTCCGGCGATCATTCTGTTGCTCCTGCTCGCCGTTTCTGCCGTTCCCGCCCACGCGACGCAGGTGGAGGAAGTTGTAAGCGAGAAAGGCATAAAGGCCTGGCTCGTTCAGGATAAAAAACTGCCGCTCATCGCCCTGCATTTCGCGTTTCGCGGGGGTGTGGAACAGGACTCGGCCGAGCGTCAGGGCCTCGCCACCATAACCATGGCTCTGCTTGATCAAGGGGCCGGGCCCTATGACGCGGCGGCGTTCCAGCAGAAACTGGCCGATCATTCCATCGCCATGCGCTTTTCCGCCGGACGCGACGAGCTTTCCGGCAGCATCAAGACCCTGCGCGAGGAACGCGACACCGCCTTCGATCTTCTGCACGAAGCGCTGACCGGCCCGCGTTTCGACCCGGCGGAAATCGAACGCATCCGCGCGCGCCAGCTGACCCAGCTGCGCTTTCAGATGGGTGATCCCGAGTGGCAGGCGCGTTATGCCTTGCTT
>JBFWTA010000264.1:0-3357 GCA_050248075.1 Bdellovibrionales bacterium
AGTCGCGCAAAAACGACCGCTTTTGTCGCGTGCATATTTCAATGCGCGTTACCATAACGGCAAAAGGAATCCTTAATAAAATCAGGGTAAACTGAAGGAAGGTGGTGTGTTCTAAAACAACAGCGCAAAAGGGGTCCGTTTTTCCTTGAGTAAATTAATGTGCGCGACACGCGCTTTTAAGACGTGCTCGCGCATCCGCCGGTCAACAAGACGAAGATGGCCGGCCAAGAACAAGAAGAAAGGTATGGTTTGATGAAGTCTTACATTCTCCGATACGTCGCGGTGTTTGCCGCCACTGCGCTTCTCGCGCTCGCGAGCCCCGCCACAAATCCCGCCTTTGCCGATTGCGCCAGTCCTTCCGCCGAGGAAGGGGTGATGATGTACAACACGACCTACAAGACCATGCAGTTTTGCGATGGCAACAACTGGTATTCGATGAAGGCCGTCTCTAGCGGCAGCGGCGGCGGCATAGCCAACCAGTCCGATTGCATGGACGGCGATGGCATCTTTTTTGACTCCGCTAGTAGTGGATTCCGCTGCCCGGACAAAACGCCGGATACATTTTCATTCACTGATCAGAGTGATGTTGCCGTTTCGACCATTATCCAGTCGAATATATTTCAGATCACAGGTATCGAAACCGGAGTCACCGTTTCGATCATCGGCGACGGGAGCCCGGAATTCAGAATATGCAATGACAATACCTGCGCCGTGGAAGTATTCACATGGGGAGGCGCCAATCGAACGGTCTCAGGCGGACAGTTTCTTCAGTTGCGCATGACCAGCAACGCGACCTCCGCGACGACACAAAGCGTCACCGTCACGGTTGGCAGCGCCGCCTCTCAGTGGCAGGTAACAACGGCATTGACGTACAGCTACACCGCCTGGTCGGGATGGAGTTCCTGCTCTGCTTCCTGTGGCGGCGGAACGCAAAGTCATACCCGTTCCTGCCTGCGCAATGACGGGCTTACAGTCGATTGTTCGTTCTGCGGCGGAGTTTGTTCCGAGAACCAGTCCTGCAACACGCAATCCTGCTGCCATCCTTTGTCGGGACAGCCCTGTGCGGACGGCTGCGGCACATATGATTGTAACGGCATATGCCAATGTCACTCCCCTTGCGGGGCGTGCGCCCCGGGTGGTGATGCTGACGAAGCAACATCGGATCTCCTGCTGCTGGAGAACTTTATGAACCTTCCGGTAGTGCGCGGCGCTATGGACCTCAATAAGCGGAGCGGGAAGCTGTACTGATGTTCAGCCATACGCTCGCGCCGGGGCGGTCGCATTTCTGTCTTCGGATCGTTTTTTTGCTTCTTGCCTTATTTATCTTTTCGCCGGTGTCGGCTGCACAAGGCGGCGAGCGGCAGATTTGCGAACAACGTTTGCGGCAATCCCTGCGTTTAAACACGGACTGGCTTCTGAATGGCCAGCAGGAGAACGGTCTGTTCACCTATGAGCTTAAACCGCTAGATCAGGTAAAACCCGAAACAAATAACATGGTGCGCCAAATCGGCACATTCTGGGGTCTTATTCGTATGCAGGAGTTTGACGGTCGGTCAGAAATTAAGCAGGCCATCAGCCGTTTTCGTAACGCTATCAGGCGCTATATCAAGAAGGGAAACAGCCCCGGCGGTGAAATCGCCTATATCGAATTCAATAACGCAGCAAAGCTGAACAGCGCGGCTCTTTACCTGCTTGCGCTCGCCTCCATGAAACAGGCTGGTATGGTCTTGACGCCAGAAGAGCAAGAGATCGCTCCGTTACTTATCAATGGGCTAAAGCAGATGGCCAATGGCAAAGGCGGCTTTTGGTATATCTATTATCTCGATGAGAAACATAACCGAATTACGTCCTACGGTTCGGCGGAAGCCATTTACGCACTGGCTATGTGGGCGCATGTAACGGGCGACGACGATCTTCGCGACTACGCGCGCGCGACGTTCATGGCGTACTATGACCATTATCTACGCGATCTTGATGAATTTGAGAATACGCTGTTTCGTGCCTGGTTTTCATGGGCCTTACATGCGCAGTCTCTGCTGGGGGCAGCGGACGAAGAAGATCGCTACAAATACTATATCCGCCCGATGCTCGCGTTGGCGCTTGCCCATCGCGCCGCCAATCCCACCTGCGCGGAGGCGGGCTGCATTATGGGGCCTACCGCTAGCGACGCCCCGTTTCTTGAAGGTATTGTTGCGGCCTATCCGATTGCAAAGCGTCATGAGCAGGATGAATACTTTGTGAATGCGATTGAAAACTACATTGCACGCGCCTTGCCTGCTTTGTTGTCCTTACAGGCGACGGCCGACAGTACTGAACTTCTTGAAAAATCGCCGCATGCACCGGAAGCGCTTATCGGTGGCATTTGCTTTGATCCGGGCTGTTCGTTTATGCGTAATGATCTGAACCAGCATGCCATGATTGCCATGCTCAATTACACTCAGACGATGTGCCCGGCGCGAGAACCTCCAGCCACACATGGTCAAGAATCAAACGCCGCTCACTGAAAGCCACGGGATGTGACGCGAAATGGCGGTTGCGGATGGTAGGCCTGCACCTGTCGCTTATATTGTTCGCGCGATTGCGCCGTCGCTGATTGAGAAAACCATGCGGCTGCATGACGAGGCGCATAAGCTCGCCGTCCGTTTGAACGGCGGTGAGTCCGGCATACTCGCCCATGATGACGCACCCGGTTATGTGCTGGAACGCAAAACCGCTGCTGTTTCCGGCACGATTCCGCTCTGGGGCCAGACCGGTGATTTCTTCGTCGCGGTCGATACCATGCGTGTGCGCATCGAGATGGAAGGAATCTTCGGCATCGGCTCCGGCTATGCCTTTTGGCCGGGCTTCAGCGCTCATGCGGTGGACATTGACCGTCCCTTTTTGAGCGAAACCGGCTATCGCAGTTTTCTCGGGATTCATGCCGCCCCGCAGCCGGGCCTCACGCCCGACCTGTTCGCGCGTGAAGTCATCGCCTCTTACGTCAAACGCGAACTGAAGAGCCGTCTTGTTTCCATCGCGGAAAAATACCGGGATTAGATATGCTAGAATGAATTTCGCTGGCATCGGCTCAAGACAAACCGCTTTCAAAGCCGACTGTTGGGCATGTCGGGAGCTGTCTGTTCGATTAGTCATTGTCCCGCGTCGTCCGGAGCCTGTCCATGAAAGTTCTGTTCGTCTGTACCGCCAACAAATTGCGGAGTCCGACCGCTGAAGCGGTATTTGGCACGCATCCCGGACTTGAGGTGCGCTCGGCAGGACTTGACCCTCACGCCACAACGCCGCTTACGGCGGAATTGGTCGCTTGGGCCGAGCGGCTCATTGTCATGGAGCAGCGGCATCGCGAGAAAATTCGTAAGC
>JBFWTA010000265.1:0-3356 GCA_050248075.1 Bdellovibrionales bacterium
GACAAGCTGCTGAAACAGCAGCGGCCGAAATACCTGTGGATCGGCTGTTCCGACAGCCGCGTGCCGGCGAACCAGATCGTCGGTTTATTGCCGGGCGATATCTTCGTGCACCGCAACGTCGCCAATCTGGTCGTGCATAGCGACCTGAACTGCCTGTCCGTCATTCAATACGCGGTCGAGGTTTTGGGCATTTCCGACGTCATCGTCGTGGGCCATTACGGCTGCGGCGGCGTCGAAGCCGCCATATCGGGGCGTGATTTCGGCCTCATCGACAACTGGCTGCGCCATATCGGCGACACGGCCCAGGCGCACAACGGTGTTTTAGAAAAACTGCCGCAAGCGCAAAAGCTGTCGGCGCTATGCGAACTGAACGTCATCGAACAGGTGCGCAACGTCGCGCTGACGACCATCGTTAAAAACGTCTGGCAAAAGCAAGGCAGCCTCAGCATCCACGGCTGGGTCTACGGCATTCATGACGGACTGCTGCAAGATTTGCAGACCACGATGCGCGGCGACCGGCCCGTCGAAGCCGTGCATAAAGATGCCATTTCCGCCGTTGCGGCCCGTTACGGCATTAAAACAGCGGTGGCTTGATTATGCAGGCGGGCCGATCCAGCTGGCGTCGGCCAGCGCGGCATTCGCCTGAAACACGCGCGGCTGCACGTGACCCGGAACCGTCCATTCCAACGCATTAAACGTCTGGCAGCAAAGCGACACGGGATGCCATGCCGCACTGACCTGGCCGCAAGCGTTGCAGACCCAGGCGGGAAACGGCACGGGCGTCATTTCCGCATCCACGCCATGGCCGCTGTGGCGGCGCAGGCCGCTCAACCCCTCGGCGTCCGCGGCTTTGAACAAATGATCCTCAGCTTCCTGCCACAGCCCGGCGGAGAGAGCAACGCGACCTAGAAAACGCTGGGCTTCGCGGTCGTCACGTCGCCCGCCCGCAAGCTGCAGCGCCCAATCGTATTTGCGGCGGTCGCGGCCATGCGGCGACGATTTAAGCGGGTCTTGGTAAAACGACATCCAGCGCGCGCCGATGTCGGGATGCGGGTTGTCCTGATAGGCGCGGCGTAAGACTTTTTGCGCCTCCTTGATATTGCCAAAATGAATCAGGGCGTCATTCCAGGCCAGCGCCGCGGGAACAAACGAAGGGCTCAGCCGCCAGGCGCGGTGCAGCGCGCGCTGCTGCGCGGGGGTCGGGCGACCGCCGCCGGTCCGCGCAGAGGCCAAAAGCAATGCGACACGCTGGGCAGCGATATCGGTCGGGGCCATCAGGCGGTGGCTCTCGATTTTATTCAGCGTCTTCAGCGCCGCCGGCCAGTCGTTGTTCTTTATTTCCAGCGCATACAGTTGTTGCAATATCCAGCGACGGCGCGGTTCCTTGGCGGCGGCGGCCTTGACAAGATCAAGCGCGCCCGCGTGATCGGACAGGCGAATTTTTTCGGCCAGCAAACCCCGCAGACCTAGAAAAGACGCGCTTTCGTGCGCCAGCAAATCGCCGAACAAGCGCCGCGCTGTGTCCTGGTCGCCATTCAGCTGTGCCGCCTGCGCCGACAGCAGCAAGGTCAGGGGTACATCTGAAATTCTAAGCGCGGCAAGCCGCGCAGCACGCGCGGCGGCAGCGGCATCGCCGGCAGCGACGGCCACGAATCCGGTGGTCAGCGCCTTATAGCCTTTCTCGCGACGCTGCAGCGCGCGGTGACGACGCAAAAGCCCGGGAGCCGCCAGCAAAAATCTCCACAGGCGGTCGATCGCGCTCCACACAAGCGCAACCGCGGCAACCGCAGCCAGCAAAAACGCGACGCTGGTCTTTATTTCATAGCCTTGCCAGACGACCGTAACATCGCCCGGTTCATGCCGCAGCCACATGATGGCGGCGACAAGAACTGCCAGCCGGAGCAAGAACCAGAAGGCGGGGATCATGAAGATTCCTCCCTAACCGGTCACCGCTGCAAAGCGGGGGAAAGATACGGCACGTCGGCGCGCCCACCAAGCGCTTTCAAAAGGCCGCCGAATACATCGGATAGCGGCGCGCCGCCCGACACCTGATACTGCTGCAAGACCCGCGTCAGAACCGCGTCGCTGTCGCCCGCGGCTGTGCTGCTTTGCACGGCCTGATCTATGAATGGCGCCGCTGCGTCGGCGGAAGGGCCTTTGAGCGTTTGCAGCTCGGCCACCGCGCCGTCAATGTCGCCGCGCTCCAGCAGAATCTGCGCGCGCGCCACGACGGCGTCGGCTTCGTCGCCGGTGACCTGGTCGATCTTGCGCACCTTCACAAGCCGCGAAAAGCGTTCAAGGATTTTTTGCTGCACGGTGGCATCCTCGCCCTTCAGCTTGGCGACGACGATATCGCCCGCAACTGCCTTGAATTCCTTTTGCAGGCCGTCGCGGCTGAGCACGCCTTTTTTGGCGGCCGGCGCCAGGCGGTCAAGCGCCGCTTTAAGTTCAGGGTCGTCGCCCGCAAGTTTTTGCGCCAGCGCCAAATCTTCGTCAAACGGGCGACCGCCCGCCACGTTGCTGCGAAATTCGTTCATCAGCAGCAAGATCGCGGCGGCTTCCAGGTCTTCGCCCCTCACGCCGGTCATGACGCGGTCAAGATCTTTATTGCGGTCACGCGCCGATTGTATCTGTGCCTGACGGGCGATTTTTCCGTCGGGCGCCGACAGCATGGCGTTTTTCAGCTGGGCCATCATGTCGCCCAGCGCGGCACTGCCGCCGCTGGATTGCGCCAGGCCGGATGCGCGGGATAAAACCTGCACCAGTTCCTGAACGCCGGCGGCGTTAAAATTTTGGACAAGCGCCGGGTTGTCGACGATGGCGGACGCTTGTTGTTGAACAACGCCCGCTGCTTGTTCGACGCGTTCGATGCCCGCGTTCAGCTTTCCTTCCAGGCCGCGCGGCGCGGACGAGGAAACGGCGGCAGGCAATATCTCTGCGACCGCAGAAACGTCATGGTCGATCGTGCGCGCAAATTCTTTCTGAATGGCGGAAAAGGGATTCTTGCCCTGCAAAAGTTCCGGCGCCATCAACACAACGCCGGCGTAACCGACCAGAATAAAGAACAAAGCGCCCATCAAAATCGACCTGTTGAAAAACCGCCACTTTTCCTGCTGCATGCGTCGCTGCTGGCGCTGCTGGTAGGCGCGGCGGTCAAGGCCGGACCGGCGGTCTGGCCCATGATAAGACGTGCTGCGTACATGACCTTTGTCGTCCAGCACGGGCTGCGCGACGCGGCGGTCCTGTCCGGCACGGCGGTTGGCACCGTTGTCAACGGCGGCCTTCAGCTGGCTGGGCGGCGCGTCGTTGATCGACGGTTTATCCCACAACATGTCAAGATCAATACCATTTTTAAA
>JBFWTA010000266.1:0-3326 GCA_050248075.1 Bdellovibrionales bacterium
AATCCGGGCGTGCCGTGACGGATGAAGAAAGCAAGCTGATCGCCTATTTCATTGATCGCCGCGCGGCGCGCGAGCCGGTGAACCGCATTCTCGGCGAGCGCGAGTTCTGGGGGCTTGCCTTCGGCCTCAACGAAGCCACGCTGGAACCGCGGCCCGACAGCGAAACGGTCGTCGAAAGCGTGCTAAAGCGCCTGCCGGACAAGAAAGCCATTCTGCGCATGCTCGATCTCGGAACGGGAACCGGCTGTTTGTTATTGGCTCTCCTGCACGAATATCCTCATGCCTCCGGTCTTGGCGTCGACATCGCCCCGCGCGCCGTGGAACAGGCGCGCAGGAACGCCAGGCGCCACGGCCTTTCGGCGCGCGCGGAATTCCGGGTAAACAACTGGGCGGACGGCATCGGGGAAATCTTCGATCTCGTTGTTTCGAACCCGCCTTATATCAGGCATGCCGAAATAGCCGGCCTGATGCCGGAAGTGCGCGACCACGATCCGCATAACGCCCTCGATGGCGGCGAAGACGGTTATGAAGCTTACCGGCTGCTGATCCCGCGTGTTGCCGGACTGCTAAAGCCCGGAGGCCTTGCGGTTTTTGAAGTGGGCGAGGGCCAGGCCGCAGAGGTATGCGCCATGTTCCGGGATGCCGGCTATACCGGCGTTGCCACGCGAAATGACCTTGCCGGTGTTGAGCGTGCGGTGATTGCCTACATCCCCTGATAATTCGGACCGCCGCCGCCTTCGGGCACGTCCCAATCGATGTTCTGGCGCGGGTCCTTGATATCGCAGGTTTTGCAATGCACGCAGTTTTGCGCATTGATCTGCAGGCGCGGTTTCTGCTCCGGACCGTCGCGCACGATTTCATAAACCCCGGCCGGGCAATAGCGGCTTTCGGGTGAATCGTACAAAGCCAGGTTGACGTTGATCGCCAGCTCCGGCTTGCGCAGCTTGAGATGAGGCGGCTGGTCCTCCTCGTGATTGGTGTTCGACAGGAACACCGACGACAGCCGGTCGAAGCTGAGAATGCCGTCAGGTTTGGGATAAACGATCTTGTTGACCGCCTGCACGGGTTTCAATTGCGTGTAATCCGGATGATTGCGCAGCGTCCACGGCGCACGGCCGCGCAGCAGGATGTTGTCGACCGCACCGTAAGCAAGGCCCGGCAGCAGGCCGTGGTGAAAGGCGGGGCGCAGATTGCGCACGGCGTGCAACTCCTGCCACAACCAGGATTCCTTGAGCAATGTTGCATATCGGCCGACTTCGGATTTCGAGGCCGGAAGCACAAAATTTTCAAACAGGGCTTCGGCTGCCACCATGCCCGATTTCATGGCCGTGTGATTGCCCTTGATCTTGGGAACATTGAGAAAGCCGGCGGCGTCGCCGACGATCAAGCCGCCCGGGAAAGTAAGGCGCGGGATCGATTGCAGCCCGCCTTCGCTCAAGGCGCGCGCGCCATAGGAAATCCGCTTGCCGCCCTGCAGCAGCCCTTTAACAAGCGGATGGTGCTTAAAGCGCTGGAATTCCTCGAAAGGCGAAAGATAAGGGTTTTCATAGTCCAGCCCGACCACGAAGCCGATGGAGAGCAGATTGTTTTCCCAGTGATAAAGCCACGATCCGCCGTAGGTTTTGAAATCCATCGGCCAGCCGACGGTGTGCATCACCAGCCCTTGCCGGTGGCGTTTCGGATCAATTTCCCATATTTCCTTGATGCCGAGGCCGTAGGTTTGCGGATCGACGCCGTCACGCAGTTTCAATCGCTCGAAAAGCTTTTTGGTGAGCGAGCCGCGGCAACCTTCGGCGAAAACCGTTTGCCGGGCCCTCAATTCCACGCCGCGGGTAAAGCGCGCGGTCGGCTCGCCATTCTTGCCGATGCCGGAATCGCCGGTCGCCACGCCCGCAACCGCGCCTTTTTCATTATACAAAACTTCGGCGGCGGCAAAGCCGGGATAGATTTCTACGCCCAGGCTCTCCGCCTGCGCCGCCAGCCATCTGGCGAAATAGCCGAGGCTGATGATGTAATTGCCGTGGTTTTTCATCGGCGTCGGCGTCGGCAAGCGCCAGGCGCGCGTGGCCGTAAGGAACATAAAGCGGTCTTCGCGCGCGGGAACCGTGAGCGGCGCACCCATCTCGTGCCAGTTGGGAAAAAGCTCATTGAGCGCCCGGGGCTCGAACACGGCGCCGGACATAAGGTGCGCCCCTACTTCCGAACCTTTTTCGATAACGCAGACCGAAAGATCGCGCTTTTTTTCCTGTGCCAGCTGCTTGAGGCGTATCGCGCAGGCAAGGCCCGCCGGGCCCGCGCCGACAATCAGCACGTCATAGTCCATCACGTCGCGGGGAGGTTGCGGATCGGTCATGCGGCCCTTCGAAGTTGCGCAAGAAACTGAATACGCGGGCTATCTTTCCACAAGGTAAAGACAACCTTACCCTATATAAGCCACGGAAGGTAAATGTTTTTTGGTTCCGCGCCATAGATAGAAAGCTGTCCAATTTTAAACAGGCCTTAATCCCGCAGGCCTATTATGGGGGCATTCCATTCTTGTGTCCGCATTCAAACAGGAGAGCATAATGGCCGTTCAATCCGTTTCGCACACGCCCGCGCCGACCGCGCATCATGCGCCCCCGCCGAAACCGCAGGCTGCGCACCAGAACGCACATCCGCCGTCGCCGCCGCCCCCGCCGCCGAAAAGCGAGCATAAAGGGCAGAATGTAGATACCCACGCCTGATCCGGTTTCACCCGCCTTACCAGAGCGGGCGACCAGGGGCGCCGGTTAAAACCCGGCGCCCTTTTTCTTTGGATTCGCGGCAAAAGTTAAAATCTGTTATTCAAAAGGCATGCATGATGCCCGCCAAATTCTGGCCGATCTCGAATGGCAATTCGCCGCCGGCGCCGATGAGGCGATCGGGGAGGAGCCGGGGTTGGGAAAATGGGGCTCAGGTCTCAGGGCTCAGATGTTGTCCGGCAAACCGGCCCGGCCGCCCGTGCCTGTTACGCCTTTGTCGGCAGCTGAAGCAATAACCCTGAGCCCCGAGCCTCGAACCCTGAACCCCGTTCTTCAGACCCACAGCGCCTATTCGGCGAATACGCTTGCCGAACTGCGTGAAGAACTTATGCGCTTCGAAGGCTGCGCGCTCAGGCATACGGCGATGAATCTGGTTTTCGCCGACGGCAATCCGGAAGCGCCGATCATGTTTGTCGGCGAGGCGCCGGGCGAAGACGAAGACCGGCAGGGAAAACCGTTTGTCGGGGTGAGCGGACAATTGCTCGATCGCATGCTTGCCGCCGCCGGATTAAGCCGCGAAAAAAATGCCTATATCAGCAATATTCT
>JBFWTA010000267.1:0-3305 GCA_050248075.1 Bdellovibrionales bacterium
CATAGGCCAGCACGCCGTTCGCATCAATCACATACATATGCGGCGTGGTTTTCGCGCCGTACATTTTGCCGACCGCGCCGTCATGGTCCAGCAGCACGAAACTGGGCTCGGCGCCCATGTCGGTCACCGTCTTGGTCGCATCGGCGGCGGTCAAATAACCTTGCTTGCCTTCTGCTGATGAGCTGACGGTCAGCCAGACGACGTCCTTGGCCGCGTAATTTCTTTTTGCAGGTTCTGCATGTTTTTGGTGTCGTAATGTTTCAGCACAAACGGGCAGCCGGGGTTGAACCATTCCAGCACCACAACCTTGCCTTTAAAAGCCGACAGGGTTTGCGTCGACCCGTCATGGGCGGGCAGCGAAAATTCAGGCGCGGGCTGGCCGATGACTGGCTCGGCCTTAGCGGAAATCGGGGCGCCCAGCATGAATGCGGCAAGCGCGGTCAGAGCGAATTTTTTGAACATGATTTTCTCCTTTTGATGTGGCGATTGTAAAATAATCCGAAAGCTTCCGGTTTCAACCCCTTAAATCACTGAAAGCATTAATATTTTCCCTAGTTCGATCGGAAGCATTATGTTATATGATCGGCGCTAGACTCACGGGCTGACGGGCGTAAAATGCCCCATCGCCTGTTTTCATTTATGTTTTCATTTATATGGAGTCGTCATGTCCGCTCAATCCGCCGCCGCCGTCAAAACGTCGCAAGCCCCCGCTGTGAAGCTGTTTATCAACGGGCAATTCGTTGAATCAAAATCGACGGTGTTCAAAGACGTCATCAACCCCGCAACGCAAGAAGTGCTGGCACGCGTGCCCTTCGCCACGCCCGAAGAAGTGAACGCCGCCGCCGCCGCCGCCAAAGAAGCCTTCAAGACCTGGCGCAAGACGCCGATCGGCGCCCGCGCGCGCGTTTTCCTGAAATATCAGGAATTGCTTAAGACGCATCTGAAGGACATCGCCAAAATCCTGACGGCAGAACAGGGCAAGACCCTGGCCGATGCCGAAGGCGATATCTTCCGCGGCATCGAGGTGGTCGAACATGCCGCCAATATCGGCAGCCTGCAGATGGGCGAACTGGCCAATAACGTGGCGTCCGGCGTTGATACGTACACGCTGCTGCAGCCGCTGGGCGTTTGCGCGGGCATCACGCCGTTTAACTTTCCCGCCATGATCCCGCTGTGGATGTTTCCAATGGCGATTGCCTGCGGCAATACCTTCGTTTTAAAGCCATCGGAGCAAGACCCGATGACGGCGATGCGCCTGGTCGAACTGGCGATCGAAGCGGGCATTCCGGCCGGCGTGCTGAACGTCGTGCACGGCGGTCCCGACGTGGTCAATGCGATCTGCGATCACCCGGACATCAAGGCGATTTCTTTTGTCGGTTCGACCGCCGTCGGCACGCATGTCTATAACCGCGCCAGCCTGGCGGGAAAACGCGTGCAATGCATGATGGGCGCCAAGAACCACGCCATCATCATGCCGGACGCGCCGCGCGAACAAACCGTGGCGGCGATGGTCGGATCATCCTTCGGCGCCGCGGGCCAGCGCTGCATGGCGACATCCGTTGCCGTTCTGGTCGGCGAAGCGAAAAAATGGATCCCCGATTTTGTCGAGCAGGCGAAAAAATTAAAAGTGAACGCCGGCCATGAACCGAATACCGATATCGGTCCCGTCATTTCCTGCGCCGCGAAAGACCGTGTTTGCGGCCTGATCGACGCGGGCGTGAAGGAAGGCGCGAAGCTTGAACTGGACGGTCGCGGCGCCACCCCTGCCGGATACGCGAAAGGCAACTTCGTCGGCCCGACCATTTTCTCCGGCGTCAAACCCGGGATGCAGATTTACGACCGTGAAATTTTCGGCCCCGTGCTCTGCATCGCCGAAGCCGAAACGCTGGATGATGCCATCAACATGATCAACAGCAACATACACGGCAATGGCACGGCGATCTTTACCCAAAGCGGCGCCGCCGCCCGCAAATTCCAGGAAGACATCGACGTCGGCCAGGTCGGCATCAACGTGCCGATCCCGGTGCCGGTCGCGCTGTTTTCCTTCACAGGATCGCGCGGGTCCAAACTGGGCGACCTCGGCCCCTACGGCAAGCAGGCGGTGATGTTTTACACGCAGACCAAAACCGTGACGCAGCGCTGGTTCGACACCAACGAAGCGGGCGTGGTCAATACCACCATCAAGCTGAAGTAAACCGATGCTGACCGCAGAACAACAAGCGCTTCAACAAGCCGCGCGTGATTTCGCGGCGGGTGAAATGGCGCCGTTTGCCGCCGAATGGGACGCGAAAAGCCATTTTCCCATCGATGTCATCAAAAAAGCCGGCGATCTGGGTTTTTGCGGGCTTTATGCACCGGAAAAACACGGCGGCCTTGGCCTGACGCGCCTTGACGGCGCGGTGATTTTCGAAGAACTGTCGCGCGCCTGCCCGTCGACCGCCGCCTATATCACCATTCACAATATGGTGGTCTGGATGCTGTCGACCTGGGGCACAGAAAAATTCCTGGCGGAATGGATCAAGCCGATGGCGTCTGGCCAAAAGCTTGGGTCTTATTGCCTGACCGAGCCTGGGTCAGGATCAGATGCCGCGTCGCTTAAAACACGCGCGGAAAAAACCGACGGCGGCTGGAAAATTTTCGGGTCAAAAGCCTTCATTTCCGGCGCGGGTTCCACTGACTTGTTGATCGTCATGGCGCGCAGCGGCGCGGAAGGCCCCAAGGGTATTTCCGCCTTCGCCGTTCCCGCCGACAGCGCAGGCATCGTTTACGGCCGCAAGGAAGAAAAAATGGGCTGGAACAGCCAGCCGACGCGCCAAATCTCCTTCGACGGCGTTTTCGTGCCGGAACATCATCTGCTGGGCGCGGAAGGCGAAGGATTCACACTTGCCATGAAGGGCCTGAACGGCGGGCGCATCAATATCGCCGCCTGTTCGCTGGGCGGCGCGGCGGCGGCGCTGGATGCCGCGGTCGATTACATGAAAACGCGCCAGCAATTCAAGAAACCGCTGGCCGATTTTCAAGGATTGCAATTCAAGGTCGCCGACATGGCCACGCACCTGACCGCCGCGCGGCAGATGGTGCATCTGGCGGCGCAAAAACTGGATAACCAGGCGCCCGACGCGCCAGCATGCTGCGCGATGGCGAAAAGATTCGCAACCGACCTGTGTTTTGACGTCGCCAATGACGCGCTGCAGCTGCACGGCGGCTACGGCTATATCAAAGATTACCCGCTGGAACGCTATGTGCGCGATCTGCGTGTGCATCAAATTCTGGAAGGCACCAACGAAATCATGCGCGTCGTCATC
>JBFWTA010000268.1:0-3226 GCA_050248075.1 Bdellovibrionales bacterium
GGGTGAAGGCAACAAAAACACCCGGCTTCGTAAAATAAGAACGCCGGGTTCTCCGTCATTGCAACCGGAATGTCCCGGCGATGCTCCGCGCATTCGCGCCATCATGTCGGCGCATGCGGGGGTGTTGCGCGATGAAAAGGGATTGGACCAGGCGGTTGCGGAACTTGCGCCGCTTGCCGGCAGCGGCGATATGGGCCTGGTTGCCCTCATGGTCGTAACGGCGGCCCTGCGGCGTGAAGAAAGCCGCGGCAGCCACGCCCGCACGGATTTTCCGCAGACGGACGCTCTGGCCTATCGGCAAACGCTCGGCTGGCAGGAAGTTATGCCGGCCGCGTCCCTTTCTGCCTCCCCTTCATCCGCTGCCATGTCCGGGATTTGAAATGGAGCTGGATTCCTTGCCCGATCTGATGCTCGAGCCGCTAGTACGTAACGCGCTCGCCGAAGATCTCGGCCGTGCCGGCGATATCACGACCAATGCCGTAATTCCGCCGGACCAGCCATGGGCCGGCGCGCTGGCTGCACGCCAGCCGGGCGTCATCGCCGGTCTCGACCTTGCGCGCCTCGCCTTTCGCCTGCTCGATCCGGAGATCGCTTTCATGGCGCATGTTAAGGATGGCGACGCCGTAAAGCCGCACGACAAGATCGCCACGGTCAAGGGAAAGGCGCGCGCCATAATCACCGGTGAACGCGTGGCGCTTAATTTTCTTTGTCATCTCAGCGGCATTGCGACGGCTACCCGCCGGCTGGTGGAAGCCGCCAGGCCGCATAAAGCGTGCATATGCTGTACACGCAAAACGACGCCCGGCCTGCGGATGATCGAAAAATATGCGGTGCGCGCCGGCGGCGGTGCGAACCACCGTTTCGGTCTCGACGATGCCGTCCTTATCAAGGACAACCACATTGCGGCGGCGGGCGGCGTTCGCCCGGCCGTGCTGCGTGCGCGGGACGCCGTCGGCCATCTCGTCAAAATCGAGCTCGAAGTGGATTCCCTCGATCAACTCAAGGAAGCGCTCGATCTGCCAGTCGATGCCGTGCTGCTTGATAACATGGACCCTGCCACGCTTAAAAAGGCGGTCGATCTTGTGGCGGGCAAATTCACGACTGAGGTTTCCGGCGGTGTGACGCTCGAGGCCATGCCCGCCCTTGCCGCTACAGGCGTCGATGTCATCTCTGCAGGATGGATCACGCATAGCGCGCCCATACTCGATATCGGCCTTGACGAAGCCTAGGCGATCAACGGGCGTAACTCTCTGAGATCGTTTTCCGTCGCATGACGCTTGATGCCGATCAGCGGCAACCGGGTCCAGTTGGCAAGCTCATCCATTGTTACCTGCAAACCCACGGATGCATTTTCCGTTTCATTGACGGCTATTGCGAAAACGGGAATGCCACGCTGCATGAGCACCTCGAGCGCCGTGAGTGTATGGCTCAGCGTACCAAGATAACTGCCGACGACAAGCATGGTGTCGATCGCCAGTGCCTCGATCCAATCGATCACCGTATGGTGTTGGCCGAGCGGCGCCATGACGCCGCCGACGCCTTCGATCAGCATCAGATTTTCCGGACCCTGCATGGCTGTTAGCCCATGCGCGACCAGCGCGTCGAAATCGATGGGGCGGTTTTCCATTCGTGCTGCCATCGAGGGAGCCAGGGGCGCGGTAAAGCGCCAGGGCGAAACATGATCGATATGCGCATCGTCAAGCGGTTTACCGAGGCTTTTCAAAATGCGGCCCGTGTCGCTTAGCTCTCTTTGCTCCACATCGAAACCGCTCATCACGGGCTTATAGGCCACCACGCTGCGGCCCAGGGCCTTTGCCTGGTGCAGCAAAGCCGTGGTAATGAAGGTTTTTCCGATGCCGGTGCCGGTAGATGTAATGAAAATGCGCTGGCCCATGAGCGGATATTAGCATGACCGGGAATTGGACAAAACGCGTAATCGGAGCGCAGGCTCTCGACAAAGAATGGCTGGATGCGGGTGGCAGCCATATATGGCTGCCCTATACGCAAATGAAAAATGCGCCTACGCCGCTTATGGCGGAGCGCACCGAAGGCAGCCGAATTTATCTCAAGGACGGCCGTGTTCTTGTCGACGGCATCGCCTCCTGGTGGACAGCCTGCCACGGTTATAACCATCCGCATATCCTGGCGGCAATGGACGAACAGTTGCGGCGCATGCCGCACGTCATGTTCGGCGGCATCAATCACGAACCGGCTCTGCGCCTCGCCAGACGTCTTGCGGCAATCACGCCCGGCGATCTCGACCATGTGTTCTTTTCCGATTCTGGTTCTGTCGCCGTCGAAGTAGCGCTCAAGATGGCCGTGCAGTACTGGCTCAACAAGGGCGAAACGGGCCGCACCAAATTCGTAAGCTTTCGTCACGGTTATCACGGCGATACGGCAGCTTGCATGGCTGTCTGCGATCCCGAAGAGGGCATGCATACGCGCTTTAATGATTACCTGCCCCGGCAATTCATTGCCGGTCTGCCGCAGGATGAAAAAAGCAAAACGGCTTTCGATGATTTACTGAAGTGCGAAAAAGAACGTATTGCCGCCGTAATCGTTGAGCCGCTCGTGCAAGGCTATGGCGGCATGCGGTTTTATGACATGGCTGTCCTGAGGGGCATTGCCGATACATGCGCGCGCTATGGTATCCTGCTTATTGCCGATGAAATTTTCACGGGCTTCGGCCGCACGGGGGCCATGTTTGCCTGTACTGAGGCTGCTGTCGTTCCCGATATTATGTGCCTCGGCAAGGCGCTCACGGGCGGCGTTATTACTTTGGCTGCGACCGTGGCGCGCCGCCATATTTTCGACGCCTTCCGGTCGGACGAGGCCGGCGCCGCTTTCATGCACGGGCCCACTTATATGGCGAACCCATTGGCCTGCGCGGCCGCCAATGCCTCACTCGATCTTTTTGAAAGCGAACCGCGTCTTGTGCAGGCGATGTGTCTCGAAACGGCCCTCCGGGACGGGCTTATGCCATGTCGGCAATCGCCACTGGTTGTCGATGTGCGCGCAAAGGGGGCTATTGGCGTTGTGCAATTACAGGACGAAATAGATGCAACGTGCCTGCGCCGGAATTTTATTGATAAAGGCGTATGGGTGCGCCCCATTCGAAATATCGTGTATTTAACTCCAGCCTTTACGATCGAACCCGCCGATCTGGCGCAGCTTACAAAGACCGTATGCGCGGTGATCAAGGCGGCAGCCTAGGCGGCGGCCTTAT
>JBFWTA010000269.1:0-3224 GCA_050248075.1 Bdellovibrionales bacterium
GCACTCGGACCGACAGAGTAATTAACCCTGATGCGACGATATAGGTCTGCGTAAAATTGTCCAGTCTGACTTTTGCTACGTGGCTGCAACAATAGATAAATTTTGTGCAATGGTGATTTTTCTGCTCGTCTTGGCAAAATATTTTATAGCGGCCCTGCGATCCGCGCAATTTTTTGATGCGTGGAAGAGGTCGCCATTTCTCTCGCCTCACCAAGACATGTTATGCGCATAATCGTCGTCTGCTTAATTATCTATCCATAATAACACCGTAATTTCCGCGAATGCTGATGCTAGGCGAATGCACGTCATCAACCAAGAGATCGTGGATGAATATCCGAATTTTCCGCTGTCTACCCCGTGTCACGGCGCAAGTTATGCTTGCGCTCATATTGACGTGGGCTTTACCCGCGATGGCGGATATTGACCATCGCTGCTTAAACCAATGCATCAATCAGGGCAAGCCAGCCTCGGCCTGCATGCCGGAATGCACATATAATGAAATGAAAAATGCCAAACGGCTTAAATCTGCCGGTCCATATGGTGGCGCGCCCGATTACAATGTCCTGGAACCGGTCCGCCCCTATGAAGGGCTTCTGGTTCCGGGAAAGAACGCCAAATCTGCCCGGACAGAGAAAGATTATGTCTGCATGAAGGAATGTCTGCAAAATAACGGGCAATATCAGCGCTGTAGCCAGACGTGCAAAAAACAGGATTGTTTGTCAAATAACGCAGGTTGCTCCAGCCTGGGCGGCACAAGCGAAAAAACGACGGCGCCCCGGAATAATAATTCCGGAGCGCCATCGCCTGTGGCTCCTAGAGCTTATAATTAATGCCGACACGCACCATGTCGTTGCTTGATCCGCCGGCGACCGTAGTGCCGTTCACCGAAGTATTATCGCGCGGCACATCGACATGCAGATACTCGACACGTCCGAACCAGTGATCAGCCATCATATAATCGACGCCGCCGCCCACGGCAAAGCCTGGCTGCAAGCGGTCATCCGAACTGCCGCCGACTTTGGAAACCACATCCGTCAGACCTATGCCCGCGGTTACATATGGCAGGAAGCGGTCGACCGCAAAACCGGCGCGGCCGCGTATTGTGGTCATCCAGTCTTCCGCAACGCGCACCCCTCCACCTGAAGTTTCCTGGTCGATTTTGGCAAAGTCGCCTTCAAGGCCCCATACCAGCCTGCCGTTTTGCCAGTTCATGCCGACATCGCCGCCGAAAATGATATCCTCATCGGTTCCCGATCCGGCATTGCCGTCAAAATCGGTCCAGCTGCCGCCCAGAAAACCGCCGACATATCCGCCGCTCCAATCAACCGGCGGCGGCAATTCAGCCATGGCCGGCGTTGTAACAAGGCCAAGCCCGAGTCCAAAAAGCACTTTTAAAGCAGACGACGTTTTCATGCGTTCCTCCTGTCAGGTTGAGCATAATCAATAAGCATTTGGATCTGGCGGTTTATTTTTTGCGGCGCACAACAATTGTGTTCTTAACCGACTTAACCCCGGATACCTGCTGGGCCAGTTGTTCCGCGCGCTGCGCAGATGTTGTGGAATCAACAAAGCCGCTCAGCTGAACGACGCCCTGCATGGTCTCCACATTCACGGCCATCGCATTGACCTGCGGATCCGCAATAAAGGCCTGCTTGACTTTCGCCGTGATCGTTGTGTCGTCGACATATTGCCCGGCTGTTTCGCGGCCCTCAAAGGCAGCGCAACCGGCGATTGACAGTACAAAAAATGGAACGGCAAGAAAGCGGGCAAAGCGGGAAGTGAGCATCATGTTCTCCTCTGTTCTCTGGCTGGTTAAATTTCATTCCGAAAGGAATGCTAGTGTTCTGACTTCTGCTCGACGGTAAGGTTATCGTTGACTGATTTAACGCCAGCCACCTGCCGGGCGGCGTGCACGGCTTCACTTTGCTGATTTCTGGAGTCGACATCGCCGCTCAGGCGCACCGCGCCTTTTCTGGTTTTTACTATGACCCGCGTTGCCTTTATGTCTGAATGGAAAAAAAGGGCGGCTTTGACGCGAGCCGTTATAGCGGCATCTTCAAGATGCTGGCCGCGTGTTTCCGCTGAGGCAGAGCCCGGGGAGCCCAGCGTAATAACAAAAGCTGAAAACGCAAGAAGCTTTGGCAAATGCTTAAGCATCGTGGTGTCTGTACGCCATTGGTTTATGAAATTCCTAATTCGTTGTGCGCTAATGATCGTGACAGAGTTTGGCATTCGTGTGGCACAACAGGGCAAATGACAGCGGTTTTACGCGATTTTTATGAAACGAATAATCAAGTCGAATGCATCGCTTATCTACGAAAAAGCATGCCGCACGAAATCAAAAAACCTGATTTATAAATTTATACGCCCATTATGAAATTCACCGCACATAGCTACGGAATTTCAACGGAAGATGGAGTGGACTGTGGGCGGAGCGAATCCGGTCGCTCAAGGAGAGAAGCATGAAATGCCGAATCAACACCATGATCGTCCTTGCCGGTCTGTGCGCGGGCATAACTTTTTTATCCGGTCCCGCCGGGGCTCATAACAGAAGCGTCGAAACGACATTGGCCGGATATGGCGACACATCCTTGTTTTATCAGGCGCTGTTGAACACGGGCGTTCTTGCAGAGTTGGACGAGAACGCGCGCTATACGGTATTCGCCCCGGTTAATGCTTCTTTTGCAGTCATACGCCCCGATTTCTATCCTTGCTTTTACAGTACCCAATGTCGGCCGCAACTGGCTGAAATTTTGCGCAATCATATCATGACTGGCAACTGGGCCGTGGACGAGCTGGCGCGCAAGGGCGATGTAAAAACACTTGGTCAGGACCGTCTGGAGGTAGAGTCGCCATTTGTAGGAGATTATGCCGTTTCCGGCCGCCGCGTGCTTAGCGCAGGAGAAACGGACAAGACAACTGTTTATCGGATCGATGGCCTGCTTGCCGACAAGCAGCAATTGGAAGTTTTCCGCAATGCGCCGGCAGCAAATGTTATGCCTGACGCAACGGTTCCAGGAAATAGAACCGTCATTACCTATCAGGGGTCAGGAAGTGCTTCGGCTCCGGGCGGAAGCTATACAGTCATACCGGAAATACCGGTAAAAACCTCTGCAACGACATCGGGAGTTACAACGACGGTTTATTCCGATGGGACAAGGACCGTGACAACGAGCCGCCCTTATATGCCTGTCCATAGGTCTTCTCTTGCCAATGAAGCGGCG